>JACQPO010000218.1 GCA_016207545.1 Methanobacteriota archaeon
GCGAAGATGAACGACCACTTCTCGCTCGACCCGAGCGCGGCGACGACCCCCGCCAAGAACGTGCCCGCGCCCCAGCCGACGGAGCCCATCGACGTAAACCGCCCCGGCGGTCGTCCGGCTTCGTACGCGTACGCGAGGAGGGCGCCCGGGAACATGCCGTGCGTGAAGCCGAAGCCGAACCAAGAGATCCCGAGGCTCACGGGGTCCGTCGCGAGGACTTGCAAGGCGACCGCGATGCTCGCGAGGGCGATGCCGGTCAGGAGGACGGCGCGACGTCCTCGGACGTCCGCAAGGCGGCCGAACACGAACGAGGAGAGGAAGCCGGCAAGGCTTCCGCCCGCGACGATGAGCCCCACTTGGCTTTCCGTCGCGCCGAGCGACGTCTCCGCGTAGATCGGCAGGAAAATGAGCGCGGCGAAGTATCCGGCGTTCGAGAGGAACAGGACCCCGTAATCCCGCACGGCCGGCGGCGAGTCGGGCCCCGGAGATAAACGTTTACCAGCCCAACCGTTCGAGCTCCCGGTCCTCCTTCGTCTTCTTCCGGAACTCCTTGTAGTGGCGGCGGCACAGCGCCACGCGCCGCCCGACCTCGCCGTTCAGCGCGACACCGGGAAGCGCGGCCTGGTACCTCTTCGAGGACACGGAGCGTTCCGCCTCGTCCTTGCAGCCGGACACGCTGCACCGTTCCGGTTCCTCGGGTCGCCGGTGACGCTCCGCCACGGGCGCGGACAACCAGCCCCGCGTAGAAAAGCGTGTCGCTCTGCGAATCCTTAAAGACGACGCGCCTTTTTCCCGCGCGCGTGACGTGGGCCGAGGTGTTCGACGCGGACCCGGCGCATCAGCTGCCCCGCCGAACTTGGTGGTGGTGGTGGTTTATCTTCTTCTTCCGGAATCCGGAGGATACCGCGCGGACGAAACAGATGGTCCTGTTGTGGGGCACGCGCAATTGTCGGAAGCTCGTGATCAACGGCCATCCTTGGGAGAACCGCAGCGAGATTCGACGGACGGATTCGACGATCGATTGCGACGGGATGAGCGCGGGCTGGTACTACGACGGTCGGGCGATGCACGACCCCCTGTTCGTTGACCACGGGCCGCTCCACACGGAATGGGACGGAGGCGGTCGACTCGTGCTCGCGAACGGGAACCGGTACGAGTTCGATGCCGCCAAGACGCCGCAGGTCGTGTCCATCCATCGACCCGGACTCGACATCACCCTCCAACTCCACCCGTGGACGGAGTATCTGTCTCAGGTCGTGCCGACCGGGAAGCGGTACCTCTACCACCTCGGATACCAGATGCACAAGATTCGGGGTGTTCGAGTCCGAGGCGCAATCGCGTTGGGAGGCAAATCAGAAGACCTCGAGGGGACGGCCTACTTCCAGAAGGTCCGCATCAACTCCCCCACGTCTCCGTGGTACTGGGGCGTCTTCCACGCCCCGGACGGCTCGTACGTCGACTACTTCATGCCCCATCTCGGCCCGCCGGCGCTTCGGAGGACCGTGCGGCACGCCTCCCCGTGGGACTGGGGCGAGTGGCACCTGTCGAATAGTTTCCAGTTCTACGAGGCCGCAACGGGTGAATTGCACAGAATCAAACGCGTCCACATCGCCAAGCGCTACGTCGACGACCTACCCGTGTTCCGCCTTCGCGGCGCGATGGGCGGGAAGTCGATTGACCTCGAGACGACGTGCTACGCGCGAGCAACGTGGATCATTCAGCAGCCCGTGTTCGGTCCGATCACGAACGTGCTCCATTACAACGAGTATCCCGCGAACGTGACCGCCTTCGATTTCAGAGACCGGGGGCGGCGGGTGACCCTGGACGAACTCGGGCCGATCGTGGGCAACTGCGAGCACTCGTGGGGCCTCGTGTAGGCTCGGGCTAGCGGAGGGCGTCGTCCGTCTTCATGAACTCCCGTAGGAGAGCTGTCGCGTAGCACCCTTTCGAGAGCGAAAACGTGAACGGGGCGGTGTCGCCCGCGGCGGACCACTCAAGTTCCCGCATCGGCGCGACCAACGCACGTCGGATGCCCCGCGAGGAGAGCCGCGGCATTCGCGGAATCACGAAGTCCTCGGGCTTGAGGCCCTCACTCGCGATCACCTCCTGTTCGATCTCCCCCATGGGGCCTTCCGCCAGCGGGACCTCGGAGCCGAACAACACGCCGCTCACGAACGCCTTTCCCTCTCGCACCTGCCGGCGCATCTTGTCGCGGTTGGACGCCTCGACGCGCAACGGGCGGTCCGCATCCGGAAGGCCGGACTTCACGGGGAGGACGAGGTCGCCCTCGAACGGCTCGTGCAGCGATAGCTCGCGACGCATCCGCTCGCTCACGATCCGATTGAACAGGTACGATTGATATCCGTGGACGAACATCAGGAGCAGGTTGAACGGAAGCTCCTTCAACGCGCCCACGTAGTCGCCCGGTCGGCGGACTAGGTAGTTGAGGATCGCTTTCTCGAAGCTCATCACGTCCGGGAACGCCCTAAGCGCCGCTGCGTAGTCGTCCGAGGCCGCCAACTGCCTGCGGACCTCGAACGTCTCCTCATCCTCTCCCTCGATGGGATTCGCGACGTACGCGTCCACGGCCTCCTTGAACTCTCCGCGAACGAGGTGGCGGCCCACGATGTGTGTGATCGGCCGGATGGACCCAAACCGCTGAAGGCCGAAGAAGTTCGGAAAGCCGCCAAGGACCTCGAGCTGTGCGGCCGTCGCCGCCAGAATCGAGTCGGCCTCCCCTGGCGGCACCGCCAAATCGCGAACGACCACGCGGAAACGGTTTCCGAGCGAATCCCCGAGTTCCAGTCTGCGGTCGGTCGTATATGTTTCGAGAACTTCGACGTCCGAGAGGCGGAAGGAACGGATCCTTTCTTCGGGCAAGTCGAAACAGAACAGCTGCGTGGTCACGGCGCGCTTGTCTTTCGTCCCCGCGAACGAAATTCGCTTCCGGCTCACCGCCAGCCGACGCGCCATCTCGCGCACGAGACGATTCGTCTCCCAGTTCCGGGAGCGGACGACCGCGACCGTGTCTCGGCCGCC
>JACQPO010000191.1 GCA_016207545.1 Methanobacteriota archaeon
CGCGAGCACCGCCGCCAACAACGCCCGGCTGACTGCGACAACGTCGTCTGCGGTCCGCGCCCCGGAGGCGATCGCGTCCATTTCGCGCTCGAGCCGCGCGGTCATGTCCGGTCTCGCAACCTGGCCGCCGAACGCCTCGAGCGCCTCCACGACCGCGCGCCCCGCGGCGGTCACGCGGATCCGGCGTCCCTCGACGTACCCTCGGTCGTACAGCTTCTGCACGATGTCGTGGCGCGTGGACTTCGTGCCGAGGCCGTGCGCCTCCATCTCCTGGATCAGGTGGCCCTGCGTGTACCGAGGCGGCGGCTCCGTCTCCCCGGGTTCGAGGGTGACCGCCGCCACGGGGATCCAGTCCCCCACGGAAGCCTGGGGCAGTTCCGCGGCGGCGAACGCGGGCCCGTAATACGCCCGCCAGCCCGGGTCGAGGAGCGTCCGCCCGCGGGCCACGAACGGTTCCCCGCCAATCTCGAGTCGAAGCTCCGCCGCGAGTTCCCGCGAGCTCGGCGCGAGGGTCGCGAGGAACCGGCGGACGACGAGTTCGTACACCTTCCAGTGGTCCGGCCGCAGCTTGTTCTTCGGCGCGGGTTGCGTCGGGTAAATCGGCGGATGGTCCGTCGCCTGCACGGGACCGCGGGATGGGCGAATCGTCTCCTGCGCGAGCACGGCGGAAACCTGCTCGCCAAATTCGGAGTCCCGCAGCCGCTCGAGGGCCGCGCGCAGGTTCAGGCTTTGGGGGTACACCGTGTTGTCCGTCCGTGGGTAGGAGATGTATCCGCTGCGGTACAGGCCCTCCGCGACCGCCATCGCGCGCGCCGCGCCGAACCCGAGCCGTGTCGCTTCCGCGAGGAAGGAGGTCGTGTTGAACGGCGGCGGGCGACGTCCCTCCACCTCTTCTCGCCGCGCGTCGACGACGAGCCCTTGGTCCGCGAGGGCCGCCCGTGCCTGCGCGGCCTCCGCCTCGTCCTGCCGCAGGAATCGTTCCGTCGCATGAGAGGCGGTGGCCGGCGGCTCCGAGGCCAAGGCGGCGGCGATCCGCCAGTAGGGTTGTGGGACGAACTCCTCGATTTCCCGCTCCCGCTCGACGAGGAGCCCGAGGGTCGGGGTCTGCACCCGGCCGACGGAGAGGAACTCGTGCCCGCGTAGGTCGCAGGCGAGGGAGAGGAACCGCGTGAGCACCGCGCCCCACACGAGGTCGACCGCCCCGCGCGCCCGCGCGGCGTCCGCGAGCCGTTCGTCCACCTCGACCGGATTCCGGAAAGCATCCTCGATTTCCCACGCCGTCAGCGCGCTGAACCGCGCCCGCCGGGCGGGCAGGTCCGGCTTCCCCTCCCGCGCAATCCGCAACGCCTCGGACCCGATGAGCTCGCCCTCCCGGTCGTAGTCCGTGCACACCCACGCCTCGTCCGCGTCCGCGGCCAGGCCTCGAAGCGCGTCCCCGATCGCGGGTTCGCCGATCGTCTCCACGGGCGTCGCGGCGAGCAGCGCGTCGAGGTCCTCCCGTTTCCACACGTGGAATTCCGGCGGGTAGTCCAGTCCGACAAGGTGGCCGCGGAGCCCGAGGACCGTGTGCGCGACCCCGTCCCGTTCGAATTCGAACGTGGTGACGCCCACGCGACGGCGCTTGAACGTCCCCTTCGACAACACGACGGCGAGCCGTAGGGCCGCAGAGCCCTTCTCGGCTATGACAAGCCGTCGCACGGCGGACCCATCGGATTCCGCGCTATTTAATGGCCGTGCCCTCCGGCACGTACGCCTCCGCCTCGATCTCGACGAGCATGTCCGGGTCGATGAGACCCCGTACTTCCACCATGGAGGTGGCCGGCCGCACATCGCGGAAGAACTCCCCGTGGGCCTTCCCGATTTTCTCCCAGTCCGCGATGTTCGTGACGAACATCCGCGTGCGGACGACGTCCTTCTTGGAGGCGCCTGCGGACCGGAGCGCGCGCTCGACGTTCCGCAGCGCCTGCACCGTCTGCGCGTACGCGTCCTCGCGGCCGACGATCTTCCCGACCTCGTCCGTCGCCGTCGTGCCCGACACCCACACGAAGGGGCCCACGCGCACCGCGCGCGAGTAGCCGACGATCGGTTCCCACCGCGTCCCCGAGGAGATGTTCCTGCGCTCCATCGAACTCCCCGGTCGGGCATGGCCGGGGGATGCAAAAACCCGACGGGTCAGTTGTCCGCGAACCCCTGGTCCCATGTGCGCGTCGAATCGTGGTTGCGCAGGTCGACGCCGAACTCCGCCGCGGCCTTCAGCGCGAGGAGGACGGAGACCCATCCCGCGTGGTTCTCCGCCCACCACTCCGCGGGCACGCCCGTCTCCGTGAGCGCGAGCTCCGTCCCGCCCCTCCCGTCGTCCGCGAGGTCGAACGTAGCAATCGACTCGCCGAAGTATCGCACGGCGAACCGCCGCGGCGGTGCGTTGTCCACGACCGCGCCCCGCCACGTCTGCCCGTTCATGAACCGGAAGTGGATCGCCCCGGCTCGCTCCTCCGCGGACTCCGCCCAGAACCGAGACCGGCCCTCCTCCGTCGCGAGGAACCGGTGCACCTCCACGGGCGGAACGTTCAGGTGAATGCGCCAGCGAACCGTTTTCGTACCCGGGGATTCCATTTCCCCACCCTCGTCCAGAAACGGGTACGGGCGGAAAGACGTTTGGCGGCGTTCGTCGCGAGGGGGGATGGCTAAGGTCCCAGCTTCGTGGCGGTGGCCTCGGGGCTCGCCGCGGGGGGCGGGGACGGCGCCGGCTTCCGTTTCCTCGGGGGCCGCTTCGCCTTTGCCTTCTCCGCGCGTGCGGCCGCCCGGTCGGCCTTCTTCGGACACGCCATGTTCACGCACAGGATCCACGGCGCTCGGCCGCGGCTGACGACCTTGATGATCGGGTTCCCGCACGCCTCGCACCGATCCTCCGTCGGGATGATCAGGCCGCGCTGCGGGAGCGGGTGCGTGTTGTCGCACTCGGGATACCGCGTGCATCCGAGGAACCGCTTCCCGCGGCCGGAATGCCGGATGATCATCTCGCCCTTCTGGCACTTCTCACACCGGCCGACGATGTTCCGCCCCCGCAGGGTCACGCACTCCGCGTCGATGCAGAACACGTCCGGCTTGCCCACGCCCACGCGCTTCACGAGTGGGGAGCCGCACTCCGGACACGTGCTCTCCGCGGGCTCGATGAGCCCCGGCGGGAGCGGGTGGAACACCTTGCACGTCGGGTAATTCGAGCAACCGACGAACCGCGCGCCCCGGCGGGTCTGCCGGATTGACAGGTCGCCGCCGCACTCCTTGCACTTCCCGACGAAGTTCTGCTCGAGCAGCGCGAGCGTGATTTCCTTCCCGATCGACTGTTCGTTCGCGACGAGCACCGCGAGCGCATCCTCGAGGAGCGCCTGCGACTCCCGCACGACCTCGTCCTTCGTGCGCACGCCGCGGGCGATTTCGTCCATGTCGTGCTCGAGGTGCGCGGTCATCTCCGGTTCCGTTACCTTGCGCGCGTGGTCCTCGAGCGCCGCGATGAGCGCGCGTCCGGGCAACGTCGGCCGGATCGACCGGCCCTCGACGTACTTCCGATCGTACAGCTTCTGGATGATTTCGTGGCGCGTGGACTTCGTTCCGAGCGCGAGCCGTTCCATCTCCTGGATGAGCGCGCCCTGCGTGTACTGCGGCGGCGGCTTCGTCCGTTCCTCCGCCATCTCCACCGCCAACAGCGGGATCGTCTCGCCTTCGACGAGCGCGGGGAGTTCCGACTCCCGCGTGTCCCAGTACGGGTAGTACCTCCGCCACCCGGGGTCGATGAGCCGGTAGCCGATCGCGAGGAACACTTCGCCGTTCGCGTCGATCTTCGCCTCGCTGGCGATGCCGACGGCGGGCGGGGCGACCGTCGCGAAGAACCGGCGGACGACGAGTTCGTACACCTTCCAGTGGTCCGGCCGCAGCTTGTTCTTCGGCGCGGGTTGCGTCGGGTAGATTGGCGGGTGGTCCGTCGCCTCCGTGCGCCCGCGGGTCGGGCGGATCGTCTCCTGCCGGAGCAGCTCCTCCGCGTCCGCGCGGAACTCGGACTCCCGCAGCTTCTCGAGCACGCCGCGGAGGGAGAGCGTCGGCGGGTAGACCGTGTTGTCCGTCCGCGGATACGAGATGTACCCGGAGGTGTACAGGTCCTCCGCGATCCGCATCGCGTAGGCGGCGCCCAGTCCGAGTCGGTTCGCCTCTGCGAGGAACATCGTCGTGTTGAACGGCGGCGGTCCCCGCTCCGTGCGCTCGTTCGCGACGTACTCCTTCACGACGCCACCCTTTGCCGGCCGCGCACGGGCGAGCGCGGCCTCCGCCTCCCGTTTGACCCAGAACTGGCCCTTCTCGTGGTTCGCGCGGAACGGGACGCCTCTCTCGAACGTCGCCTGGACCAGCCAGTATGGCTTGGGGACGAACTCCTCGATTTCCTTCTCCCGGTCCACGACGAGCGCGAGCGTCGGGGTCTGCACACGGCCCACGGACAGGAAGTCGTGGCCGACCTGGTTCGCCGCCATCGAGATGAACCGCGTGAGGACAGCGCCCCACGCGAGGTCCACGACCTGGCGGGACTCCGCGGCCTGGGCGAGCGGCAGGTCCACGTCCGCGAGATTTCGGAACGCCTCTTCGATCTCCCATTTCGTGAGCGAGGAGTACCGGGCGCGCCGCACACGGAGGTCCGGGTTCTCCTGCCGCACGATGTCGAGCGCCTCCACGCCGATCAGCTCGCCCTCCCGGTCGTAGTCCGTGGCGATGATCACCTCGTTCTGCCCGCCGGCGACTTCGCGCAACGCCTGCTCCACGTTTTGCGCGGTAACGATCTTCACGGGCTCCGCCCACACGAGCTGCTTGAGGTCGACCTTCTCCCAGGCGTTGAGCTCCGGCGGGTAGTCGATGTTGAGGATATGCCCTCGCAGGCCGACGACGGTGTATTCGTCCCCGTCCTTCGCAAACGTGAACACGGGGACGCGGTGCGGGTACGCCCGCTTCATCTTCCCGTCCGAGAGAATCGTCGCGATGCGCGCCGCCGTGTTGTTCTTCTCCGTGACGATCAGCTTTCGCATGGGCGCGGCCCGCGACACACGGGAGCGGTCTATTTAATGGTTTGGCGCACATTTTGGGGCCAATGCGCGTGCGCGCGCGAGGGCACGCACGACGGTGCGGCGGTAGGCCGCTGTCCGCCCCGCAATCCGACCCGGAACCCTTTTAATGTGGCCGCAAATCCGGCCCGCGATGTCCGCTCCCTCCCCCGTCGCAACCGGCGCGCGGCAATTCCCGTGCAAGAATTGTGGCGCGAACCTCGATTACGCTCCCGGGACGACGTCCCTGAAGTGCCAGTATTGCGGGACCGAGAACGAGATCACGGTCGAGGCGAAGCCGATCGTCGAGCATGAGATTGAGGAGCTCGAACTGCTCGCGAAGACGCAGGCGACGGGCTTCGGCGCGGAGACCCGGTCCTTTCGGTGCAAGAACTGCTCGGCCACGTCCTCCGTCCCCGCGGGCACGACCGCGACCCGCTGTCCGTTCTGCGGATCGGACGTCGTGTTCGAGGCGCCGAGCAACCCGAACATGGTTCGTCCGGAGAGCGTCATCCCGTTCCAGGTCGCCACGGACGCCGCGACCCAGAAGTTCCGGGACTGGCTCCGACGCCGGTGGCTCGCGCCCGGTGCGCTCAAGAAGATGGCGCAGCTCGCGAAGATCGACGGCGTGTACGAGCCGTTCTTCACGTACGACTCGCAGGCGGATTCCGACTGGTCCGGCGAGGCGGGCCATTACTACTACGTGTCCGTCCCCGCGACGGTCATGCGGAACGGGAAGCCGACGACGGTCACGCGGCAGGAGCGCCGCATCCGGTGGGAGTCCCGGTCCGGACACCACGGCCAGTTCTACGACGACGTGCTCATCGGCGCGTCCCGCGGCCTACCGGAGCGGATTGTGACGAAAGCGTACCCGTTCCACCTCGGTACGCTCGTCCCTTACGATCCCCGGTTCCTCGCGGGCTTCCTGGCGGAGGAGTACTCCGTCGACCCGCGGGAAGGGTGGCAGAAGGCGAAGATCCAGATCGTCGAGAACGAGCGGCGGGAGTGCTCGAGGTCGCTCGACGGCGACACGCAGCGCGGGCTCCGGGTGAGCACTCGGCTCAGCCGCTCGACGTGGAAGCACGTCCTCCTCCCGTTGTACGTCGCCGCCTACATGTACGGGCCGAAGACGTACCGGTTCGTCGTCAACGGGCAGACGGGCGAGGTGCAGGGCGAGGCGCCGATCAGCTGGATCAAGGTTGCCGCGGTCGTGGGCGGCATCGCCGCCGCAATCGCAATCATCGCCAAGCTCGCGGGTGCGTTCTGATCAGCCGCGCCGGATGAGCTCCGGGATGTCCCGCGGGTACTTCGCGACGGGCACGCCTGCCTCCGCGAACGCGCGCACCTTGCTCTCGGCGGTGCCCATGCCTTGCGCGATGATCGCGCCCGCGTGGCCCATCCGCTTCCCCGGGGGCGCGGTCTGGCCGGCGACGTAGGCCCACACGGGCTTGTCCATCGTCTTCGCGAACCGTGCGGCCTCTTCCTCCGCCGTTCCGCCGATCTCCCCGACGAGGACAACGCCCTTCGTCTCAGGGTCCCGCGCGAACAGCTCGAGGGCCTCGACCATGCTCGTGCCGATAATCGGGTCGCCGCCGATCCCAACGCACGTCGTCTGCCCGAACCCCGCCTTCGTCATCGCGTCCACGATCTCGTACGTGAGGGTTCCGCTCCGGGAGATGACCCCGTACGGGCCCGGCGTGAAGATGTGGTTCGGCATGATTCCCGCCTTCGCAACGCCGGCGGTGCACAGGCCGGGGCAATTCGGCCCGATGATCTGTACGCCCTTCGCCCGCGCGTACGTCACGACGTCGAGCGTGTCGTGGAACGGAATCCGCTCCGTCACAATCACGAGCAGGCGCACGCGCGATTCGACCGCCTCGATCGAGGCGTCCTTCGCGTACGGGGCGGGGACGAACATGATTGACGCATTCGCGTCCGTCACGTCGACAGCCTCTTGGCAGGAATCGAACACGGGGACGCCGTGCACCTCCTGCCCCCCTTTCCCGGGGAGTACCCCGGCGACGACGTTCGTCCCGTGCTCGAGCATCGCCTTCGTGTGGAACTGTCCCTGGTGGCCCGTGATGCCTTGGACCATGAGGCGCGTCGACTTGTCGAGCAGGACCGCCATCAGGCCGCCCTCCGGAGCTTCACCGCCAACTCCGCGCCCTCCTCGATCGTCCCCACGGAGTGCATGCCCGCGCCCGCGAGGATCTGCTTCGCCTTGTCCTCGTTCACGCCCTTGATCCGCGCCACGACGGGCACGTCGGCGCCCATCGCCTCGATCGCTTCCGTCACGCCGAGCGCGACGGTGTCGGCCTTCGTAATGCCGCCGAAGATGTTCAGGAAGATCGCGGACGGGTTCGCCTTGAGCAGGATTTCGAACGCCCGCTTCACGAGCTCCGGGTCGTCCGTGCCGCCGAGGTCGAGGAACGTGCCGCCTCGTCCGCCCTTCAGGTTGAGCACGTCAAGGGTGGCCATCGTGAGCCCCGCGCCGTTCGCGATCGCGCCGATGTCCCCGTCAAGCTGGATGAACGTGATGCCCTCGTCGTGCGCCTCCTCCTCGAGCGGCGTGCGATCCTGCGGGAGCTTCGCGTACTCGGGATGGCGGTACTCCGCATTGTCGTCGACGACGAGCTTCGCGTCCCCCGCCACGACCCGTCCGTCCTTGAGGACCGCGAGCGGGTTGATCTCCACGACCTCCGCGTCCTCGCCGCGGAACAGGGCGTACATCTTCTTCGCGATGTCCGAGACCTGCGAAGCGACTTCCCTCGGGAGGCCGAGACGTTTCGCCAGGTTCCGCAGGACGAACGGCTGCAGGCCGACCAACGGCGGGATGTGGACGCGGACGATGTGCTCCGGCGGCACGGATTCGATCTCCACGCCGCCCCGGGTGCTCGCCATGAGGAGCGGCGCCCGCGCGGACCGGTCGATCGTGATGGAAAGGTACAACTCCTGCGCGATGTCGAGCAGCTCCTGCGCGTATACCTGGCGGACCGTGTACGGCCCGATGCGCATCCCGAGGATCGCCCGAGCCGCTTGGCGGGCCTCCTCAACCGTGTGCGCGAACTTGATCCCGCCCGCCTTGCCGCGGCCGCCAACCAGCACTTGGGCCTTCACGACGCATGGAAGGGGCGGGTCAACGAGGTCCTCGCCAGAGGCCGCGAGGACGCCGCGCGGGACGGGAATCCCATGCTTGCGGAAGATTTCGTGGGCCTTGTATTCGTAGAACTTCATGGGTTACTAGACATGCGGATAGTCGAACCCCATTTAGCCTTATTGAGCCGCGCGCCTCATTAGATTGGCGTTCCGGTCGTCGTCACGAGGTCGCGGAACTCCTTCATGAGCTGTCTCGTGACCTTGCCCACCTTCCCCTCCCCGATCTTGCGTCCGTCGAGCTCGACGACGGGCCCAATCTCTGCCGCCGTCCCCGTGATGAACGCCTCGCCCGCGGCCCACACGTCGTACAGGGTGAATTGCCGCTCAATCGTCCGCATCCCGAGCTTCTCCGCAATCTCAATCACGGTCTCCCGGGTCACGCCCGGCAGGTTCGTCGACGTGATCGGCGTCAGCAGGCTGTGGTTCTGCACGATGAAGATGTTGTCCGCGCTCGCCTCGGACACGTACCCGTGGATGTCGAGCATGAGCGCCTCGTCCGCCCCGTACTGGTTCGCCTCGATCCGGGCCACGATGTTGTTCAGGTAGTTCAGGGACTTGATGCTCGGGCTGAGGGACTGCGGCGGCACCCGTCGATACGACGACGTCACGAGCTTCAGCCCGCGTTCGTACTTCTCCTTCGGGTACAGCGCGATTCCCGGCTGCGCGATCACCATTACGCTGGGCCCCCGCGTGCACTTCCGCGGGTCCAAGCCAAGGTCCCCCGGCCCGCGGGTCACGATCGGCCGGATGTATCCGTCCACGACGTTGTTTCGCCGACACGTCTCCAGGATGAACTCCGCGAACTCCTCCTGGGTGTGCGGGATCGTGAGGTCAATCGCCTTCGCGCTTTGATACAGCCGCTCCACGTGCCGCTCGAGCTTGAACACCCGCTTGTTGTACGCCCGGATCCCTTCGAACACCCCGTCGCCGTACAGGAGGCCGTGGTCGAAGACGGAGATCTTGGCCTCGGACTTGGGGAGGAACTTCCCGTCGACGTACACGACATTCTCCATACGGGTTCCCCAAGTCCTGCGTGCAGAATGGGCAGGACTCATAAAGGCTTTGGGTCGGCCAAGTCTCCGGCACAACGAGGCGAGCCGGCTGTTTCACCTCTCCTGTCCCAATCTCGCGGCGATGCAAGCAGTCGAAAAGCTTGAACGAGAACGCTGGCGCAGTCTGAGAGACGTCTCCCGGAAGCCCCGTCTGGGCTATGACTTCGAGTCCGCGGACGAGACGGGCACCGTGCGCCTAATCGAGGTTTTGGGGTATGGGCACGAGCGTGTGGAACTTGCCCTTCGGTGGTCCCAAAATCGAGCAACGACAGTGAACCCGAACCTGTCAGTAAACCCTAAGTAAGACGCTCGACCATTCTGTCCGGCAGAATGGCACCAGAAGCTTCGGAATATTCCACAAAGGAACTAACAAAAGACACATTGCCAGACTTCGAGAGGCTTTTCGAGAAACATCCTGCCCCCGGCGCCTTCATGTGTTGGTGTATGTATCATCACCGAGCTCGCCCCTTGGCTGTTAACGAGCAGCCGCATTCCAGGGTCAGAAGAGCCGCGATAAACCGCCAGCGAAGGAGAG
>JACQPO010000193.1 GCA_016207545.1 Methanobacteriota archaeon
GTGTAGCACCGCAGCGCGTCCCGAAACCGGAGTCGCTGCGAGGGGAAGGGGGCCTCCATCGCGCCTCGCATTCCGTACAGCGGCCCATACGGCATCCCGTCGGACCCGAACGCGACGCGGGCGCCTCGGCGAAGAAGCTCGCGATACAGGTTGTTCTCGCGCACGCGGGAGGGGCCCAAGCGGGCTTCGTACATGCCCCCGGGATGAGACCATCGCGCGACGAAATTCGGCTGCATCGAGGGGAGGACGCCTAGGGCAGCAACCCGGTCGAGCGCGTCCTCGGAGGTGAGTTCCAGGTGCTCCATCCGATGGCGGTGGTCCTCGCGAGGATCTTCGTCGAGAATCCGCTCGTAGGCGTCGAGGACGACGTCGACCGCGCGGTCCCCGATCGCGTGGACCGCCAACTGGAACCCGGCCTCGTGCACGCGTGCGAGGAGCGCCGCCAATTCCCGCGGAGGACGAATGAGCTGACCTCGTCGTTGAGGATCGTCCGCGTACGGCTTATGCAAGGCCGCCGTACGAGCCCCGAAGGATCCATCCGCGAAGACCTTGATCGCACCAAGGCGGAGCCACGCGTCCCCGAAGCCCGTGCGGAGCCCGGAGGCGACGAGGGCGTCCAAGCGGTCTGCGTAGGGCATCAGGTACGCACGGGCCGTCAGCCGGCCCTGGCGGCGGAGCAATTGGTACGCGCGAATGTGTGCGTCGCTGACCATGTCGTGCACGCTGGTGATGCCGAGGGAGTGCAGGTACGCGATCATCCCCGCCAGGAGCTCCCCGCGCTGCTCGTCGGAGGGATGGGGAATCGCTTGCCGCGCTCGGTTGGCGGCATCCTCCTTGAGCACGCCCGTCGGGCGCCCCGACCGTGTTTCGACCCCGACATCCCCCGCCCGAAACCGCAACCTTCGCAGGACGACGGAATTCACAGAGCACATGTGGCCGTCCACGCGGTTCGCGAGGACCGGATGCCGCGTGCTCGCGCGGTCGAGATCGTCGCGGGTCAGATAGCGCCGCTCGGGCCATGTGCTCTCGTCCCACCCGCGGCCGACGATCCACTGCCCCGCGGGTGTCTTGATGGCGCGGGCGCGCAACCGCGCGACCGCCTCCTCATGGGACTTACACTCGCCGAGCTGGACCCAGGTTCGCCGCCAGGCGTCGAGGGCGACGTGGGCGTGCGCGTCGATGAACCCCGGGACGACGACTTGGCTTGGTGGAAGGGCCCACACCTGCGTCCGGCGACCCCGCCACCGCTCCGCCTGCACTTCGGTCCCCACCGCCAAGATGCGATCTCGGCCCACGGCCATGGCGCGCGCAACCGGACGGTCGGGATCCATCGTGACGATTCGACCGCTGAGTATGAGGGCAGAGTCGCGCACGAAGCGGAGATGCGGGTTTCTGGTTTCAACCTCTCGGCTCAAACTGCCAGCGCACGGAGGCGTCGGGCAGCCTCTTCGAGGGTCTCCTCCCGTTTGGAGAACATGAACCGCACGAACCGCCGTCCGGCCTTCCGGTGGGAATAGAAGCTGCTCCCGGGCACGACGGCGATCCCGATTTTCTCCACGAGCCGCTTCGCGAACGCCACGTCGTCCTCCTCCCCGAACCGGCGGAAATGCGCCATGACGTAGTAGGCGCCGTGGGGGACCGCGACCTCGAAGCCGACGTCCTTCAGCGCCGCTACGAAGAAATCTCGCTTCTTCCGGTACATCGCCGCCAAGTCGCGGTAGTACGACATCGGCAGCGCGAGCGCGGTCACGCCCGCGATCTGCAGGGGATGGGGCGCCCCGACGGTCAGGAAGTCGTGGACCCGCTTGAGCGCGTCCGCGATCGTCTTCGGCGCGATCGCCCAGCCGACCCGCCAGCCCGTCACGGAATAGGTCTTCGAGAGCCCGTTGATCGTGACCGTCCGGTCCGCCATCCCGTCGAGGCTCGCGATGCTGACGTGTTCGCCCTCGTACACGATGTGCTCGTAGATCTCGTCCGTCACCGCCACGGCGTCGTGGTCCACGCACAGGTCCGCGATGAGCCGCAGCTCGTCGCGCGTGAACACCTTCCCCGTCGGGTTGTTCGGCGTGTTCAGGATGATCGCCTTCGTCCGGCGGTTGAACGCGGCCTTCAGGGCTTCCTCGTCGATCGTCCAGTCCGGCCACGGCAAGCGGACGTACCGCGCGCGGGCGCCGCTGACGATCGCGTCGGGCCCGTAGTTCTCGTAGAACGGCTCGAACACGAGGACCTCGTCCCCCGGGTCGACGAGGGCGAGCATGGAGGCCATCATCGCCTCCGTGGAGCCGCACGTGACGACGACGTTCTCCTCCGGGTCGCATTCGATCCCGTTAAACGAGCGGGCCTTGTCCGCGATCGCGTCGCGCAAGGCCTTCGCACCCCAGGTAATCGCGTACTGGTGGTAGCCCTCCTCGAGCGCCTTCTTGGCGGCGTCGACGACAGCCTCCGGAGGATCGAAGTCGGGGAATCCCTGCGCGAGGTTGACCGCCCCGTGCTCGTTCGCGACCCGGGTCATCTCGCGGATAACGGACTCGGGAAATGTTTGGACTCGGCGGGAGACCCGCTTGTCGGCGATTTCGAGTCGCTGGCCGAATCCCGCCTTCCGCCCCGTCATGGGAGCGGCACGAAGCGCAGCCGCCGCCAAATAGGTGACGCCCACGGGCTCTACCTGAACGGCGAACATTTATGCGCGATTTGCTCATCCCAGGGGCGATGCCGGGATCCCAGGTCACCGCGGCGATCCGCCGACTGCGGCGGCGCGTGGACCGGTTGACCGACCAGGTTGAGGAACTCGGTCGGACGGTCGAGCAGTTGCGGGTGTCCACGGGAGGGGGCTCCCAAGACGTTCTCATCATTGAGGAGATGAGCAAGCAGGATGTGAGGGAACGCGTACTCGACATTCTGGCGGCGAAGGAGACCACGGACATCGTCGAGCTCCACGAGACGATTCGGTATGACATCCAATTGCTCGCCGAGGTCCTCGACGAACTCCGCGCGGAAGGCCAAATCTCGGACGGATGAGCCGATGCCGACCTATCGGAACCCCGGCGATGCATCCCCACCGTAATCATCCCACCCGGAGAGTAGACGACCGGCTGCCTGACGGCCTCGTCAGAAGCACGATTCTGGCTGATTCGCCGAATCACCGGAGGAAGATGCACGGGTCCCCCGCGTGCTACAGCTCGATGCGAATCCCGAGCTTCTCCGTGAGCTCCTTGTACCGATTCCGGATCGTGACTTCCGTGACGCCCGCGACCTCCGCGACCTCGCGCTGCGTGCGCCGCTCGTTCCCGAGGATCGAGGAGATGTAGATCGCCGCCGCCGCGACGCCCGTCGGGCCACGTCCGCTCGTGAGCTCCTTGTCCGACGCATCCTTCAGGATCTCGACCGCCTTGCTTTGGACCTCGCCGCTCAGCTTGAGCTCCGAGCAGAAACGGGACACGTAATCCTTCGGGCTCGTCGGCATCAGCTTCAGCTTGAGCTCGCGGGTCATGAACCGGTACGTGCGGCCGATCTCCTTCCGGCCGACGCGGCTCGGTTCCGCGACCTCGTCGAGCGTGCGCGGTACGTTGCATTGGCGGCACGCCGCGTAGAGACTGGCGGCGACGACGCCTTCGATCGACCGGCCGCGGATGAGGTTCTTGTTCACCGCCTTCCGGTAGATGACCGCGGCCGTCTCCCGTACGTTCCGCGGGAGGCCCATGCCGCTCGCCATCCGGTCCAGCTCGCTGAGGGCGAACGCGAGGTTCCGCTCCGTCGCGTTGCTCACGCGGATCCGCCGCTGCCACTTCCGCAGCCGGTACAGCTGGGCGCGATTCCGCGTCGGTATCGACTTCCCGTACGAGTCCTTGTTCTTCCACCCGATCGTCGTGGACAGACCCTTGTCGTGGATCGTGTACGTCATCGGAGCGCCCGTCCGCGCGCGCTTCTCCCCCTGTTCCACGTCGAACGCGCGCCACTCGGGGCCCTGGTCGATGAGCCCCTCCTCGAGGACGGCGCCGCACTCCTCACACGTGAGCTCGCCGCGCTCGTAGTTCAGCGTGAGGTGACCGCTCCCGCACTCCGGACACCTAGTGACCTCTTCGGCCTCTTCGATCCGCTTGCTCGGCATGGTTTCCCTCTCGTACGTACACGTCGGACCCGAGGAGGGACAAGGACGCCTTGCCCTCCGCGCGCACGGACGCGAACGGCTCCGCCACGGGGCCGAACACCCGCACGACTTTCCCGACCGGCCGTTCCCGCTTGTCCACGACGCGCGCACCCGGGGCGGGCGCAAACGCGGCGCGAACCAACACGGACCCGTCGTAGGCGATGTTTTCGACTACCCCGAGCTTCTTCACGCGGTCCCCGGTCCGGACAAGCGCGGTACGGGCTTGTTCTATATAAGCATAGCGAAATCTGTAAACGTCCGAAATGCGAAACCGCCGAAAGCACCTTGAGGATTTCCCGCGTCGATTCTGTCCCCTAACCAGGAGATGTGGTAGCATGCCAATCTCGGGCAGCGTCCGTAGCTTTCTGGGTGATGCTCACGACTGTCACGCTCGAGCGACGCTTCTCAGGAGATCCTCGGTGATTTCGAACCGTTCATCGCACAGCTGCTGAAGTGTGATGCGCCTATGTCTTGGGGTTGTTAGGCAGATGCCAGGGGGCAACGAGGATGGTCGGGGCCGTCCTTCATCACCCGACCTGGGACAGAACCTCCTGCGTCCGAACGGCGGGATTGGCAAGACGCGCGAACGTCTAATTAGGGGCGCCCCGCTACGAGGCGCGTGGTCGAGCGGGTCGTGCCCCATAAGCATTGCCCGGAGTGCGGGACCTCGATCGGCGTGAAGGACGAATACTGTTCGAAGGAATGCGAAGGGACCCATCGGGACCGGATCCGGGCGAAGAAGCGCCAGCTCCTGTGGCTGTACTTCGGCGGCGTGGGCCTGTTCGCGATCGCGATGCTCATGCTGTTCGGGGTGTTCTGAGTGCGCGTCTGCCTCGGCGGCACGTTCGACATCCTGCACGCGGGGCACGAGGCGCTCCTGGGGAAGGCGTTCGAGCTCGGGGACGAGGGGGTCATCATCGGGATCACCTCGGACCGCATGGCGTCCGCGTCCCGCCCGGACATGAACCCGCTCGCGGTGCGGAAACGGAACCTCGAGGCCCTCCTGCGCCGCCGCAAATGGCGCCGGTCCCGAATCAGCGTGCTCGAGGACATCGCGGGACCCGCCGCGTACGAGGAGGACATCGACGCGATCGTCGTGACCCCCGAGACCGCGCCCTCCGCCGACCGGATCAACGAGGAGCGGCAGCGACGCGGGCATCGCGCGATGGACGTCGTCCTCGTGCCGATGGCCCTCGCGGAGGACGGCGCGCGAATCTCGTCCCGCCGCATCCGTGCGGGCGAGATCGACCGCCAAGGACGGATGCGACGTCCGCTCGTCGTGCACGTGGGATCCACGAACCGCGTGAAGGTCGCCGCCACGAAGCGCGCGTTCTCCTCCGTAGTCCGCGAGGTGCGCGTGAAAGGCCTCGAAGTCCCGTCGAAGGTGTCCGCGCAACCGTTCGAAGAGGAAACGATCGACGGCGCGATCGCCCGCGCGCGGAGCGCGCTCGGGTCCGGGGACTACGGCGTGGGCATCGAGGCGGGCCTGTTCTGGGACGAGGGCGCGAAGGACTACCTCGACGTGCAGTACTGCGCGATCGTCGACAAGCAAGGGGTCGTGACGATCGGCCACGGCCCCGGCTTCCGGTATCCGCCGACCGTGATCGCGGACGTGAAGAAGGGGAAGACCGTGGGCGAGGCGATGGAGGCCTTCACGGGCGTGAAGAACATCGGTCGCCGCGTCGGCGCGATCGGGTGGCTCAGCAAGGGCGCGATGGACCGCACGACCCTCACGGAGGGCGCGGTCCTCATGGCCCTCCTTCCACGAATTCGCCGGGATCTGTATTTCGCCTAGCGGGCCGCTAGGTGGGCGGCGCCGCGCGGACGCACCGCCACGCCGCCCCGTGAAAGGAATCGGACCA
>JACQPO010000017.1 GCA_016207545.1 Methanobacteriota archaeon
ACCCTGAACGGGAGCTTGTCGCCGAAAGTCCTCCGCGTCGATGTGGGCTTCGAACGATTCGCCTCCCTGGGGTCCGTCGTCACGCAGGCCTTCCTTCCGCCCGATCCGCTCGTGCACTGGACCGAGTTTCGAAAGAGTGACAACGCTCCCGCCGGCACGTCCGTCTCCTATGCGGTGCATGACGGAACGGATTGGGTCCCCGTCCGCGACGGTGAGAGCCTCATGTTCCTACCAGCCCAGTCCTTGATCGTCCGCGCGGAGCTAACGACCGCAAACCGCAGCCTCACGCCGACCGTATCCTCGTTCTCCGTGCGCTACGAGTACTTCGGTTCGGTCGCCGTGATTCAGTTGGATCCGTCCAGCCTAACGTTGACCGCGGACCAAACTCAGACGTTCACCGCGAGGGCTTGGGACGCCTGGGGCCACGAACTCACCACCTTCGGCTGCACGTGGCGGACGAACGACCCGAATGGACGCGTCGACGGCAACGGTACGCTCACGGGCACGTACTATCCCGGAAAAGCGACCGGTGCGGGCGGCCCGTGGTGGGTCCGGTGTTACAACTCGGACGGGACGATCTGGGGATCCGCGGACGTGACCGTCACTCCCGGCTTGCTCAGCCGCATTGTGGTCCGTCCCGATCCCGTGCTCATCCCGATGGCGCAGTCCCGGGACATCGTCGCCGAGGGCCGAGACGCGAAGGACAATGCTTTCGCGCTCACCTCAACGACCTGGAGCGCGACGATCGGGCAGCTGTCGAATGCCTCGGCGGGCCTAGCTACGCTGGTCGCCCCGCCCGTGAATACGACCGGGATGGTGATCGCGACACAGGGCGGGATCACGGGGCGCGCTTCGGTCCTCGTCACGGAAATCGGCGTGCCGATGATTCGGGGCGTCGTGCCGGACGAGGCGCGGCCCGAGGACAGCCAGCCACGGAAGCTCGACCTGTCGGCGTTCGCCGCCAACCAGGCCGATGCGAACGATACGTCCGACAACCTGAAGTGGTATCTCACGGGCGTCGACACGCGCCTCTACACCGTGTTCGGCGAACACGTGTTCGGCCAGCACAACCTCACGTTCACGCCGAAGAAGGACGCCTCGGGCGTGGACGCGGTTACCCTGTGGCTTGAGGACCGGGACGGGGCCCGCTCGTGGCAGAACCTGACGATCGCGATCCTGCCCAGGAACGACCCGCCCGCGTTCGCAGACGTCCCCGCGTTGTCCGTGCGGTTCGGCGTGCCGTTCACGTTCAACTTCCTCCCGTACGTGCGGGACGTCGACACCCCCCCGAGCGGCCTCACCCTCGCCGTGGACGACGCCCACGTGGCGTCCGACGGGCTGAACGCGACGTACACCTACGATTCGCGCTTCCTCGGGCGGACGTTGTGGGTCCGCCATCGGGTGAACGACGGACTCCTGTTCGGGGAGGCGTACGTGCGGATACTCGTAACGGGCAACACACCTCCGAGGCTGAACGAGGCGGTGCCGTTCCCGGAGATCCCGCCTGTCACGGAGGACACGGTGCTGCAGGACGCGCTTCCGCAGTCGCTGGCGGCGTACTTCGTTGACAACGAGACCGCGCAGCTCGAGTTCGACGCTCGCTCTCCCAATCTCAGCGTGTGGGTCAACGACACGGGCTCGAAGGTGACCGTCGACATCGCTCCGAAGCCGAACTTCTGGGGCACGGACCGGATCACGTTCCACGCCCGCGACGAGGGAGACGCGGTCCAGGAGCACACCGTCCGCGTGACGGTCAATCCTGTGCCCGATCCGCCCACCCTCGCGTGGCGGGACAATGTGACCGTCGATTACGGTCGCCCGTACCGCCTCGACCTGTCCCCCTTCACTTCGGATCCGGACACCCCGCCGGAGGCGCTCACGCTCACGACGAACGACACGTCGCGCGCCCTCGTGGATCGGCTCGGGGTCACGTTCCTGTACCTCGGCTCCTCGCCCTACAACGCGTCCCTCCGCCTCTCCCTCACGGACGGGACGACGATCGTGACGCAGGACATCACGGTCCACGTGGTCGAGAACCGGCCCCCGGAGATCCGCATCCCGTTCGACCCGATCCAGTTCCCGGAGGACACGACCCAAGACAGCGTGTTCGACCTCGCAGCCCGTTTCCAGGACGAGGAGGACAAGGATCTCACCTTCCAAGCGATCTCTCGGAACGTGGCCGTCGGGATGTCCGGGACCGTCGTAACCCTTACGCCGGCGCGGGACTGGTTCGGGCAGGAGTTCGTCGTGTTCCGCGCGACGGACTCCGGGATGGCCTTCACGATCGCGACGCTCCTCGTCGACGTGACCAGTGTGGACGATCCGCCGATTCTCAACATCCCGGCCCAGATGATCGACGGCGGCGTCCCGACCGTGCTGGACCTCCGCCCGTTCGTGGCGGACGCGGACAACGAGACCGCGGAGCTCCGATTCGCCACGAACCATCCGAACGCGAACGCTGCCGGATTCCAGATATACTTCAACTTCCCGGCGGTCGAGCGGACGGTCCTGCTCCGGCTCAACGTGACGGACGGGATCGAAACGCGCACGGTCGAGTTCACGGTCACGGTCCTTGTCCCCTCCTTCTTGAACGCGATCTTCTGGCCATGGTCCGGCTTGGGTGCCCTCCTTTTGGCGGCGGTCGGGTACGTCGCGTGGACGAGGCTCACCGCGCGCCGCTACCTGTTCGACGACCTGTTCCTGATCGGCCGCGAGGGCCGGCTTATCATGCACGAGACCCGCCGGCTGCGCGCGGACCGGGACGAGGACATCCTCGCCGGCATGCTCACCGCGATCATGTCGTTCGTCCGGGACTCGTTCCGCGAGGAGGACGAGCACCTGAAGCGATTCGAGTTCGGGGACCGCCATGTCGCTGTGGAGAAGGGGACGTACGTGTACTGCGCGGCGTTCTTCGCGGGCGATGTGCCGCCCGGCATGCCCCAGAGCATGCGCAACTTCCTCGCGGACGTGGAGGACCGGTACGGCGGGCGGCTGTCGAAGTGGTCCGGGGACGTGGACGACCTGCCCGGGCTCAAGGCGATGATGGAGCACCTCGGCCGCCACGGCCGGTACCGGCGCGGGGACTGGATCCGCTTGGAGCGGGGGCCGCGCCTATTCCCGCTTCGGCTCCTCCGGCGGTGACCGCGCGGCGAGCTTCGCCTCGACCGCCTTCGGCCGCGCGAGCTTCCCGAGCAGTCGGCCCACGTATTTCGTGTAGTCGTGCCCCGGCCCCTTCCGCCACGGGAGCTCGAACAGCCCGTTGATGTTCAGGTACAGCTCCGGCAGTAGCCAGAACGCGAGGACCATGAGGACCATGAGGACCGCGAACGAGAGACCCTTCCCGATCCCGTTGTGGACGAACTCCCACTCGTCCCCCTGCACGTCGTAGTAGTAGATCACGAGCACGTTGCGGACGAGGTTCATCACGTACGTCGTCGGCACGAGGATCGCGAGGACGACCGCCTTCCGCTTCGGCGGGTCCAGCGTCCCGGGCACGAGGGCCGCGGCGATCGTGATCCCCTGGATCGCCGTGCACGCGAGGATGATGTTCACGACGGGCTCCCCGCCGGCGACGACGGGCACGAAGATCTCGTTCCCGTTCACCCGCCACAGCCCCGTATTGCCCGCGTAGTCCACGGTGCCGGTCGCGTACCCGGGCGCGATCCCGTTGAGGAGGACGACCGTGTGGTTCGCGACGATCTCGATGTATGCGCCGGAGATCGCCGGCACGCGGTCGACGAGGAAGTAGATGCCCGCGGCGAAGAACGCGCCCGCCGCCAAGAACCGCAGCGGCTGGTACTCCTCGTCCCACCGGTACGAGAGGCGCTCGTGGTGGGCGAGGTAGAGGAAGATGGGGAGCGCGACCGCCGCGCCGAGGGAGTTCACCGGGTCCCCTTCGTCCAAGTACGTGGGCACCTGCAGGAACCAGAAGAGGCCGAACGCGGCCCACCCGAGGGCGCGGGCGAGGTGGCACCGCCGGTCCTTCCAGAAGAAGCCGACGCCGAACAAGAGGATGCCCGCGAACAGGAAGACGTCGAGGGCCTGGCGGAGGTCCACGGCCCCTTCGTTGAGCCGTGCGCGCTATTTAACGACACCGCCAAACGGTCGGACTCACGCGGCGGCCGCCCGCTCCCGCTCGATCCGCGCCTCCGAGAGCCGCTTGAAGTGCTTGAGCCGCATGAAGTTGTCCCGCTCCATCTCGTCGAGCCGATGGCGGATCCACGCCTCCGTCGCCTTCAGCTCGGGGATCACGCGGTACTCCAGGGCGTTGACCCGCCGCTTCACCTTCTCGATTTCCTCGATCAGGCGACGCATCGTCGTCTCGATCTCCGCGGCGACGATGATGTTCTCGACGAGTTCCTCGTACGCCTCCGCGGCCTCGTCGATCCGCGCGCTCGTCTGGATAATCCCGTACCCCCGCTCCTGGATGTTCTTCCGAACCTTGCGCGCCTCGATCCGCGGGACGATGATGCCCATCACGTTCCGCGTCTTCAGCTCGAGCGTGGGCCGCTCGAGGAGCGCGAACGCGGCGGACTTCACCCCGATTGCGCCCTCGACCGCGCGGGCGATCGCGATCCGCTCCTCTGCGGAACGGTACTTCTCGACAAGGTTCGACCGCATCTGCTTCGCCCGCTCGAGCACGCGGAAGAACTCCACGATGAGCGCGTCCCGCTTCAGCTTCAGGAGCCGGTGTCCGCGCTCCGCGGTGATGCGGATCCGCTTCACCTGGAGCAAGTGCGACCTCGTTGGCTTGTACTGCGCGAGGACCACGTTACGCAACCACCTTGTGCGCCTGCCGGTATTTCGGATGGAACCGCTCCAACGTCTTCCTATCGATTTTGGTGAGCCACGCGTCATCGATCGTCGAGAGAAGCTTCCACGCGATCTCGAGGGACTGCTCGATCGTCCGGTCCTCCTCCCGGCCCTGTCGGATGAATTCCTGCTCGAAACGATCCGCGAACTCGAGGAACCTCCGGTCCCGCTCCCCCAACGCCTCCTTCCCGACAATCGCGACGAGGCCGCGGGCGTCCTTCCCCTCCGCGTACGCCGCGTACAACTGGTCCGACACCTGCTTGTGGTCCTCCCGCGTCTTCTTCACGTCGATGCCGGGCCCCATGAGGCGGGACAGGGACGGCAGCGGGTCGATCGGCGGATAGATGCCCTTCCGATGGAGCTCCCGGGAGACGCCGAGCTGGCCCTCCGTGATGTACCCCGTGAGGTCCGCGATCGGGTGGGTCCAGTCGTCGTCGGGGATCGCCATGATCGGGATCTGCGTGATCGTGCCCCGCTTCCCGCGGATCCGGCCGGCGCGCTCGTAGAGCGTGGCCAGATCCGTGTACGTATAACCCGGGTACCCGCGCCGTCCTGGCACCTCCTCCCGGGCCGCCCCGATCTGCCGCAGGGACTCCGCGTAGTTCGTCATGTCCGTGAGGATGACGAGCACGTGCATGTCCTGGTTGAACGCGAGGTACTCCGCGGCGGTGAGGGCCATCCGCGGCGTGATGAGCCGCTCGACCGCGGGGTCGTCCGCGAGGTTCAGGAACAACACGGCCCGTTTCAGGGCGCCCGTGCGCTCGAAGTCGTTCATGAACGTGCGTGCCTCCTCGTTCGTGATCCCCATGGCCGCAAAGACCACGGCGAACGCCTCCACGGCGTCCGGGACCTTTGCCTGGCGCGCGATTTGCAACGCGATCTCGTTGTGGGGCAGCCCCGCGCCTGAGAACAGAGGCAGCTTCTGCCCGCGCACGAGGGCGTTGTTGACGTCGATCGTGCTAATGCCGGTCTGGATGAAATCCTTCGGGTTGTCCCGCGAATACGGGTTGATCGCCGCGCCGACGATCTCCCGCCGCTCCTCGGGGATGATCGCGGGACCGCCGTCGATCGGGTCGCCGCTCCCGGACAGGATGCGGCCGAGCATGTCCACGGATACACCGAACTTAATCGTCTCCCCGAGGAACTTCACGCTCGAGCTTCGGTCGATCCCCGCGGTGCCCTCAAACACCTGGACGACGACGACTTCCTTGCTCGAGTCGAGCACCTGGCCGCGCCGTCGCTCGCCGCTCGACAGCGTCACTTCCACCAGCTCGCCGTACCCCACGTACTCCGTCTTCTCCACGAACACGAGGGGCCCTGCGATCTGCGTGATCGTCCGGTACTCCCGCGCCATCACCCCACCTCCAGCGTCCGGAACTCCTCTTCCATGAGCGTCACGGCCCGCTCGAGTTCCTTGCCGTAGTCCTCCTCGTACTTCACGCGGGCGAGCAGCTCCCGCGACTTCAGGGAACCGATCTCGCGGAGCGGGACGTCGAGCTTGAGCGCCTTGTTCCCGAGCTCGTGGAATCGCTTGATCGCCCGGATGAGGGCGAGCTGCCGTTCGAGGGTCGCGTACGAGTCGACCGGGTGGAACGCGTTCTGCTGCAGGAAGTACTCGCGGACCATGCGCGCCACTTCGAGCGTGAGCTGCTGGTCCTCCGGCAGGGCGTCCGCGCCGACGAGGCGCACGATCTCCTCCAGTTCCGCCTCCTCCTGGAGGATGCGCGACGCCCAGCTCCGCAGCTCCGGCCACGCGTCCCCCACGTTCTTTCGGTACCACGGGTCGAGCTGGGCCGTGTACAAGCTGTACGACGTGAGCCAGTTCACC
>JACQPO010000196.1 GCA_016207545.1 Methanobacteriota archaeon
GACCCGAGGAGCGCGATGACCCCGAAGAGGAGGGCGAGCCCGAAGAACAGCGCGACGCCAGGGAAAATCACGAGGAACAACAGGGACCCGAGGACGATCAGGAGCGCGCCCGTGAGGGAGAGGCCGAACGCGATTGTCGGCTTCGGGGTCGGCATCACCACGGACCGCCTCCGCCGCACGCGGGGTCCATGCGCCTCACCGGATGTGGTCCAGCGAGAAGGACCCGATGCTCACGCCCTGCTTGCTGTACGTGTACCGGATCCACGCGCGGCTCTGCACGTCGCAGATCCCCTTCACCGCGAGGAACGACTTGAGCTGCTCGACCTTGATTTCGAGGGAGCCGTCCATGACGGACCCGAGCATCTGGATTTCCTGCTCGCCGTGCATCCCCTTCTCGAGCAGGTACAGGGAGACCGCGCGATCCCGCTTCCGCCGTCCCCCGAACGGCTGCAGGAAGCGGAACGTCGTCGTCGGGTCCAAGTAGGCGATGAGCGTGGAGATGGAGCGGAAGCACAGGCGGTAGTACTCGTGCTTCTTCTTGAATTCTCGGGCGACCTCGTCGACCGCCTTGAGGATCGCCTCGTGGTCCGTTGCGTCCTGGATGTACACGGTGTGCGGGTCCTGCTCCTCGCTCCCCATGGAGCGGGAGTACGCGTCGACGTACGTCACGAGGCCGAGCCGCTCGTACTCCGCATACCCGGGCAGGACGAACACCATCTCTTCCCGGATGTCCGCTGGCGTCTTGTCCGTGATCACGAAGATCGCGGGGACGCCCTTCTTCAGCCCCTCCGCGATGAACGCGTTGACGATGACCTCCTTGCCCACGTACGCGGGGCCGTAGACGGAGACGTTCGAGCCGAACGGGATGCCGCCGAGCAGGAGGTCGTCGAGCCGCGGGCTGCCCGTCTTCACCTTCTCCTGCTTGACTTCGAGCATGATCTCCTCTTCCCGCGCCTCGATCTCTTCCTCGACGAGGCCCTGCTCGCGCAGCCGGAGCTCCTCCATCTTCGCCTTCAGGTACTTCTCCTTCGCGCGGACCTCCTCCTCCTTCTGCGAGATCTCCGCCTTGAGCCCCTCGAGGCGCTCCTTCATCTCCTTCTCCTCCGTCCCGAAGCCCTGGGCCTTCGCCTCCTCGAGCTTCCGGCGCTCCGCCGCCAACAGCCGCTCCCGGTACAGCAGGTCCTCCTCGCGCCGCAGGAGTTCCTCGTCCTTGTACGAGACCTGCTGCTTGATCTTGTCCAGCTCGTCCTTCGTGAAGTCGAGCTCCTCCTTGAGCCGCTGGATCTCCTGCTCCCGGAGCAAGATCGACTTCTCCTTCGTGAGCAGCTCCTGTTCCTTCTTCCCGAGGACCTCGTCGATCTCCCGCTTCGGCTTCCCCGTGAGGGCCTCGGACTCCGCGCGGAGGCGCGCTTCGATCTGGTACTGGTTCACCTGCTCCTCGAGCTGGATGATCCGCTGCTTGAGCTCCTCCTCCCGCCGGAGGAATTCCTGCTCCTTCTCCCGGAGCTCCTCCTGCATCCGGGACCGGAGTTCCTCGGAGACGGTCGCGGTCTCCGCGCCGATTTCCCCGCGCCGTGCGGCCTCCTCGATCGCGGACAGCTCGTCCTCCTTCTCCCGGAGCATTGCCTCCTTTTCGACGAGGGCGAGCTCCCTCTGTTTCAGCGCCCGCTCGTCCGGCTTCAGCTTCGTGAGGCCGCCGTCGATCTGCTTCTTGAGGTACCCGATGACGTCCTGCGCACGGCGGGCCTCGAGTTCGAGTTTCTTCCGCGCGTTCGCCTCCTGCGCGAGCCGCCGTTTCAGCTCCGGGGACGCGCCCGACTTCATCTGCTGGGCCTTGACGTACTTGATGACCGCGATGGAGCCCTTCTTGATGCTCTCGATCTCCTGATCGAGCTGGCGGCGCCGCTTGATCTCCGCGTGGAGCTCGCGGTTCAGCCGCGCGGTCTCCTCCACGTACTTGATCGGGTCGAACGCGCCCGAGCGGAACGACTCGAGCTCCCGCGCCATCGTGCGCCGGATCGCCTCCAGCTCCGTCCGGAGCCCCTCGATCTCCCGCTCCTTCTCCCGCAGGAGGGCCTCCTGCTCCTCGGCGAGGCGGGCGCCTTCCTGGATCCTCCGCGCCGCGATCGGCGGGGCGACCGCCACCTGCATTTGCCCGCCGGACTCCCCGAGCCACTGGGCGAGCCCGTCCTCGTCCCCCGTGAGCCATCGGCGGAGCGCTTCGTCGTACGTCTGCGCGGCGGTCATCTTCGCGGGTCCGCCCGCGAGCCACGCGCTCAGCCCTTGGTCGTTGCCGTCCGCGAGCCACTGCGCGAGGGGGTCTGCATTCCCGGGGCCCGACGGCTGCGCCGCCCCTTTCGCGGATGCGTTTCCCGCTCGCACCTTCGGGGGCTGGCGGGACACCGTCTCGTGAATCGTCTTCGCGAGCCGCTCCCCGATGCCCGGCACGCGGGCGAGCTCCTCGACGGACGCGGCTGCGAGGGCTTCAAAGGTCGTGTACCCCGCGTCGTACAAGGCGCGGGCCTTCGACTCCCCCACGCCGGAGATCTGCGTGTATTGTTCGAGGACGCGGTCCCGCGTGGCGGCGGGAGACTTCGGTCCGCCCCGGTCGTGCTTCGTGCCGCAAATCGTGCACTCCCATTGCTCGTTGAGTTCGCCCCCGCACACGGAGCAGGCGGGCATCTCCCCCCCATCCCGTCCCTTGCTGGCCACCTAGCTCCACCTCGGAAAACGACACGGGATTGCCGAATGCATCGGCGCTCGATGGCGACCACGGGGGTCCCCTTATATAATCCTTGGCGCCCCTTTCGCGCGAATGTCATGGAGCGGACCGATCTCCACGGGAGGTCCGAACTTATTTATACGGTTCGGCGGATGCGAGCCCCCGCAGCGGGGCCCGCGGGGTTGGGGTTGTCCTGGCGAAGACGATCCACGTGAAGTTCGACAAGGAGGACCCCGCGGTCTCCCTGAAGGACGTCCTCGCGAAGGTGCAGGAGATCCAGCGGCAGCATCCGGAGCTCGACGTGTTCTTCGACGGGGACGAATACGCGATTTGCTCCCGGCCGCGCAAGAAAGCGTAGGTTTTTGGCGGCGGTTCGGTTCCTCGGCCATGGCGGTGTCATGGTCGTGAAGAAGGGCCACCGGCCCTCGAAGAAGGATTTCACGTCCGTCCCGATCGAACACCTCGACTTGGAGAAGGTGCGGACCGTGAAAGACCTCGTGGAGGGGATGAAGCGCACCTCGTTCCAAAGCCGCACGATCGCGCTCGTCGCTTCCGTGTGCGAGAACATGGCGACGGACCCGCAGTGCACGATCTTCCTCGGGGCCGCGGGCGCGCTGATCCCCGGCGGGTTGCGGAAGGTGCTGCGGGACTTGGTCGAGCACAGCCTCGTGGACGTCGTCGTCACGACGGGCGCGATCGCGTACCACGACTGGTACGAGGCGCACGGGTTCCGGCATTGGGCGACGACGCCGGACGCGGACGACATCCTGCTCCGGGAACACATGCTCGACCGCGTGTACGACACGTTGGCGGACGAGGACCTGTTCCGGGAGTGCGACGACGAGATCGCGAGCATCGCGGACAACCTCGAGCCCCGTCCGTACAGCTCGCGGGAGTTCCTCGAGATCCTCGGGAAGAAGTACAACGACCCGAACTCCCTCGTGTGCACGTGCGCGAAACGCGGCGTGCCGTACTTCATCCCCGCCCTGAACGACTCGAGCATCGGGATCGCGCTCACGAAACACTACGTGGGGCGCCGCAAGGCGGGGAAGGAGCCGATGCGGATCGACCCGATCCGGGACAACTGGGAGATCACGCAGATCAAGGTGAAGTCCCCGCGGACGGGCGTGTTCTACATCTCCGGCGGGACCCCGAAGAACTACATCTCGCAGACGGAGATCATCCAGGAGGTGCTCGGCTACCCGGAGAACCCGCACATGTACGCGGCGCAGATCACGACGGACGTGCCGAACTGGGGCGGGCTCAGCGGCTGCACGTTCGAGGAGTCGCAGTCGTGGGGGAAGTTCCACAGAGACGCGAAGATGGCGCAGGCGATCGTGGAGGCGACGATCGGAGTGCCGCTCGTGGCCGCGTACCTGATGCAAAGCGGGGTCGGCGCGAAGCGGAAGCGTCGGACGTTCAAGTGGAACCGCGACACCCTCGTCTCCGCCGCGTAAGTGTTGGGCCCTGTACGGACGTTAGGTCCGAAACTAACGGAAAAGCCCGTTTGATATAGGGGTGCCCATCTTAGGCTGGACGATGAATCCCCGCCCGGGAATGGTCGTCGTCCTCGCCATCGCCGTGACGGTGCCTGCGTTCCTGGCCTACTGGCACGGGCAAAGTGCAGGCTTTCTGCCGACCTTTCGGGACTCCGCGGAGATGGCGGCGTTCTTCGACCGCTCAGCTTCCGTCGGCGGCGGGGACGTCGCCGTCGGCCTTGGACGCCTCGAGGGGGCGGCATTCGGCGCGGACGTTCCGTTCTCACGGACGAACGTGCAAGTGGAAGGCGTCGACGAGCTCGACACCGTGAAGACGGACGGTTCGTACCTATACCTCGCATCGTGGGACAACGTGACGATCGTGCGGGCGGCCCCGCCAGAGTCGATGGTGATCGTGGCTCGGATTTCCGCGCAGGCGTTCGCGGACGCGGACGGCACGGAACAGGCTGCCTTCCAAGGGCTTTTCCTTGAGGGGGATCGACTAATCGCGGTCGCGTCCGTCGTCACGTGGGGCGACCCGGCGGTGCGCCCGATCGGCGACATCTGGATTTGGCCCGCCGCCTCGCGGACCCTCGTCGCGGTGTACGACCTTTCGGACATCGGGCAGCCGACGTTGATCGCCTCGTACGGCGTCACGGGTTCCATGTTGACGGGCCGCATCGTCGATGGGCGTGCGTACGTCGTCGTCCAGGATTGGGTGCGCAAGGTCAACGAGACGTACGAATCGCCCCTCGTCTGTGTCAACGGCGAGTGCACGCCGATGGACCCTCAGTCGCTCCACTACGATCCCGAGTCGGAGGACGCGAGCGCGTTCACGCACGTCTTGGCGGTGGACGCCCGCGAGGGCGGGTCGAACGTGCTCACGATCGTCACGGGATACGCGTCCACCGTGTACGTGTCCCGCGACGCGCTGTACCTCACGTTCCTGAAGTGGGAGGGGGGCTGGCTTGGCGCCCCGGAAGGGGAGCCCGAGTTCCGCACGACGATCTACAAGGCCCTCGTGGACGGCCTCGACCTCCAGGTGGGTGCGCGCGGCGACGTCCGCGGGATGCTCTTGAACCAGTTCTCGATGGACGAGCGCGGCGGCCACCTCCGCGTCGCGACGACGACGTCGTGGCGGGAACCGAGCAACGACGTGTACGTGCTCGACGGCGATCTGCGCATCGTGGGCTCGCTTTCGGGGCTCGCGCCGACCGAGCGGATCTTCGCCGCCCGGTTCCTGCGCGACACCCTGTACCTCGTCACGTTCCTCCAGGTCGACCCGCTGTTCGTGATCGACCTCTCCAACCCCGCGAGTCCCGAGGTCCTTGGGGAGTTGAAGATTCCCGGATTCTCGACATACTTGCACCCGTTCACGGACGGCCACGTCGTCGGGATCGGCCAGGAGAACGGTTCCCTGAAGGTGTCCCTGTTCGACGTGTCGGACCCGACGCAGCCGACGGAGAAGGGCGCCCTCGTCCTCGAGGGGAACGCGTGGTCCCAGGCCCTCTACGACCACAAGGCGGTCCTCGCGGACCCCTCGCGCTCCCTCCTCGTGCTTCCCGTCAACCGCTGGATTTGGGTGGAGCGGGACGGGACGGTGGAGTCCGACTCCGGCGCGTACGTCTTCCACGTGTCCGCGGAGGCGGGCGTGGAGCTGCGCGGGGTCGTCCTGCACGAGGGCGTGTACCGGTCCCTGTACATCGGGGACGTGTTGTACACGATTTCCGACACGACGGTGAAGGCGAGCGCCCTTGCGGATCTTTCCCTGCTCGGCTCCCTCGTCTTCCGCGCGAGCTAAGCCGGGGACTCAGGAGGAATGTCGAGCCCGCAACGTGCGAGCGAAGTGGTGGAGCGCCTCCAGCTGCGCGGCCTCGATCGCCCCCGCCAACGTGCCCTGCGTCGCCATGATTCGCGCTCGAACGTCCCTCACGGCCTCTTCGACGGGACGCTCGTGCCAAATCAATCGGCTCGCGAGGAACGTCCCCGTGCGCCCGCGCCCCGCGTAGCAGTGCGTGAGGACCCTCTTCCCCTCCTTGAGCTTGCGGTCGACGAACTCGTTGAACTCGTACAGCTGGTCGATCGTCGGCGCGGTGAAGTCCTCGACGCAGATCAGCTTGTGTTCGAACCCCGCCGCCTTGATTTCCGCGACGTCGAGCCGGTCGCACTCGAAGGAGACGACGACGGAGAAGCCTTGCCGCTTCAGCACCGCCAAATCCCACGGGACCTTCGTCGGCCCCGGCCGGCCGCCGATTCGGCCGTCCTCGATCGTGTACACCTGGTCGTCCACCGCGTCACGTCCCCGCCAAGCGAAGCGCGCTCGCGTGCGCCTTCGTGATGAGGTCCTTCGCGCGCTCGAAGTCTTGCAAGGCTCGTACCTCGACGACGACCCACCCGTCGCGGGACGCATGCTCCAGCCCGTGGCGGCGCAAGCCGCCCTTCGCCACCTCGAGGTCCACGAGCGGTGGCGGCAGCCGAAGGTCGAACGCGTTCGCGCCGTGGAAGTGGAGGAATTCGATGCGGCCGACGAAGAACGCCCGGATGTCTCCATGCTCGGACCCTCGCTCCTCGACGAGCCCCAGGCGACGCACGTGCTCCTTCAGCTTGGCGGTGAAGTCCTCCATGGCCCGCCGGATGCCGCGAAGAACGTTTAAGCCCTCCGTCCTTGCCGTCCGTACGATGCCCCGCGGCCGCATGTGGATCGGGCTGTACAATTCGTACGACCCCGTCCGGTTCCACGAGGCTCACCGGCGCGCGCTCGCCCGCGCTGGCCCCGTCGCGCTCGCGTTCGATGCGAACCTGTGCACGTTCGGCTTCCCGTACGAGGGGAAGGACGTCGCTACGCCCCTCGAGATCGTCCACTGGGTCGCGGGCACGACAAGCATCGCCGCATCCCTGGTGCCCTTGGCGGAGCAGGGTCGGTTCCACGTCTTCGACTTCCCAAAGAGAGGATTCCCGCCGCAGCTCGGCATGATCATCGTGACGACGAACCATCCGGATCCGAAGAAGGCGCTGACCGCGAGGGACGTCGCCGGGAGGCTGCGAGGAGGCACGTCCGTATGTCTCGTGTTCGGCCTCGGACATCGCGGGATTGAGGACCTCGACGTGTACAAGACCGCGGCGCACCACCTCGACATCACGGAAAAGGGCCTCGCGCTGGAGACCGCGACGGCGCTCGGGGCCGTCCCCGCGAAGATCACGGCGTTCCTTCATTCGTGAGGTCACGCGCTGCGGCCCTTCCCGAGCCGCACGAGCACGTCGTTGGCGGTGACGAGGTCCCCTTCGCGCACGCGCACATCCTGGACGACGCCGCCATCCGGGGCGGGGATCTCGTTCTGCATCTTCATCGCCTCGAGGATGACGAGCGGGGCTCCGCGGCGCACCGCGTCCCCGGGCTTCGCGAGGACGCGGACGATCCGTCCGGGCATCGGCGGCTTTACGTCGACGACTTGTGCAGCCCCTTCCCGAGCGGCTTCCTCCGCGACCCATGTGACGCGCGCAAGGCGCGGGACGCCGTCGATTCGGAGACCGCCGCCAAACTCGAGCCGCAGCTGGCGGCCCTCAACATCCGCAATCGCCGCGTTTTCCTCCACGGAGACGCGCACCGGGATTTCTCGCCCGTCGACGCGGACGCGGACGTCGGGGCCGTCGCCCTCGACGGCGACCTCACGTTCCCTTCCATCGAGCGCGATGCGCAACCGCATGGTCACCTCTGTGCGTTCGTCCCGCGAGCGCCCACTTCGAGGCCCCGATGGTGTGCAATGTCAGCCTCGGCCGCAGGTGCGCGGCGAGGGATGGGCGCACCGCCAACGCAGCCGCGAGCGCCGCGACTTCCGCCTCCCGCTCCGCCGCCAACGCGCTCAGGAGTCCGCGCTCCTCGAGGAACGCGGTCGACAGGTCCCCGCTTCGGAACGCTTCATCCGCGAGGATGCGGCGATGCAACGGAAGCACGGTCGCGACGCCCTCGATCACGTATTCCCGCACGGCGCGCATCATCCGCACGATCGCCTCCTCTCGGCTCCGCCCGTGCGCGATGACCTTCGCGACGAGTGGGTCGTAGTACGCCTGCACGAGCGAACCCGTGGCAATCCCGCTGTCCACCCGGATGCCCGGTCCGCCGGGCTCGTGGTACCGCGTCACGGTGCCGGGCGAGGGCGCAAAATTCGCGGTCGGGTCCTCCGCGTTCACGCGGCACTCGACGGCCCACCCGTTGAGGTGCACCTCGTCCTGGGAAAGGGAGAGCGGCTCGCCCGCGGCGATGCGGACCTGCTCGCGGACCAGGTCCAAGCCCGTGACCGTCTCCGTAACCGTGTGTTCGACCTGAAGGCGCGCGTTGACCTCGTTGAACCAGAACTTCCCGCCCGAGTATAGGAACTCGACGGTGCCCGCGTTCACGTACCCGATCGCCTTGAGCCCCCGAACCGCCATCTCGCCAATCTTACGACGCGTCTTCGCGCCCACGATCGGCGACGGGGATTCCTCGACGAGCTTCTGGTGGCGGCGCTGGATCGAGCACTCTCGTTCCCCGAGGTGGATCGCGTTACCGTGGGTGTCAACGAGGACCTGAACCTCGATGTGCCGCGGCCGGCGGTGGTATTTCTCCACGAAGAGCTCCGCATTCCCGAACGACGCAACCGCCGCAGACTGGGCGAGCCGGAATGCACGTGCCAAGTCCTCTCGGCGGTGGACGACCTGCATCCCGATGCCGCCGCCTCCCCCCGCGGCCTTCAGGATTACGGGGAACCGTAACGCCCTGGCGGCGGCGAACGCTTCCTCCTGCGTGCGCACGGCACCGGATCCGGGCGTGATGGGAAGGCCGGCGTCTCGCATCGCCTTCCGCGCGCCGATCTTGTCCCCGGACTTCGCCATCGCCTTGGGCCCGGGGCCGACGAACGTCATCCCCGCTTCTTCGCACCGCCGGACGAACTCCGCGTTCTCCGCGAGGAAACCGTATCCCGGGTGGATCGCCTCCACGCCCATCCGCTCCGCCACCGCCAGGATCCGGTCCACGTTCAGGTACGACTCCGCCGCCGGCGGGGGGCCAATCTCCACGCTCTCGTCCATGTGGCGGCGATGAAGCGCGTCGCGGTCCGCTGCGGAATACACGCCGACCGTCCGGACGCCCATCTCCCGGCATGTGCGCGCGACGCGGATCGCGATTTCTCCACGGTTCGCGACGAGGACGGTCCGGAACACGGCGCCCGGAGCGCGTGGCAGGCTAAAGCCTTGTGCGCAGACGCGGGGCGAAAATGAGATGGGCGGCCGGAAAAACCAGGAAAACGGAATGGGACCGTGCACTGGCGACCCAGGCTTCGCCCGAGTCCTATAGCTCGGCGTCCGCGCGGCCCTTCGTTGGGACTGTGCCCGTGAGGGCCCGGAACCACATCCGGAGCGCCCCTCCCTTCCCGGCGGGCTCCCTCCGGCGCCGCGAGGCGGATCCGAGAAGCCAGCCCACATCGCCCCGTCCGTACTCCCATCGGGCGTACTGCCGGAGGGCGTCGTTCCTCGCGGTCACATTCGCGCTCGTTGCCAAGATCAGGTTCGTGTACATTTCACGCCACCTGAGGAGACGAAGGACGGGCGGCACGAATTGGTTTGAGCCGGCGTGGCGAGCCGCCATATGACGGGTCAAGGTCTAAGCCCCCGACCGTCATGTGACGGACCATGAGCCTCTGGGAAGTGTCGTTCCGAACGCAGTACGACTACCCGTTCATCCGGCTGTCGGCGAAACACCCGGGGATGCCGATTCAGATGTGGTGCATCTGGAACCGGGAGTTGCTCCAGGTGCCCACGCAAGATGCGGCCGTGTTGAAGGAGATCGAGAAGGACGTGCGCAAGGCCGGCCGCGTCGTCGACCGGTGGGTTGAAGCGCAGGCGGCGCGGCTGTTCCTGCTGAAGTGCACGTGCGGGGAGCTCGACAGCCCGTGGACCGTGTGGGAGGCGAACGGGTTCACGGACGCGCCGCCCGCCGTGTACCAGGACGGGTGGGGTTACTTCCGCGTGATTACGTTCGACGAGGACGCGACGAAAGGCTTGTTCCGCGAGTTCTCGAAGCGCGGGCCGACGGAGCTGATCAGGAAGCGGGAGCTGTCCCTGTCCGTGCTGCCCACGAGCGTGTGGGTGAACAGCCTCTTCGCGGGCTTGACGGGGAAGCAGGTCGACGCGCTCCTCAAGGCCCACCGGTACGGGTACTACGCGAGCCCGCGGCAGGTTACGACGGAAAGCATTGCGAACGCCCTCGGCGTCTCGCGCTCCACGTACGAGGAGCACCTGCGGAAGGCGGAAAACCGGATCGTCGGATGCCTGATCCCCTACTTGCAGCTGTATTCCCTGGGGGACAAGCCGACGGGCAAGATCATGGGATCGAAGACGTCGCTCGACGAAGCGAAGGCGTACGCGTAGGCGTGATCCTCATGGAGGCGTCGTCGTCGCGCTGGGCGGCATCCGCGATACTGGACGCAGCGGACATCCCGATTGGAATGAACTCCGCCAAATCCGGCTACAGAATCCAGAAAATTGCCATCCATATGTCGAGGTCGCGAACGACGAGCCACCGCCCGTAGAACAAGATCGCGATCAGCGTGAGGTCGCATGGGCCATCTCGAGGCGGTAGGGCCACGAATGAAGCCGCAGGAATGGCGGAACGACCGTTGGCGGTCGTGCGTCCTTAGAAACCTCCCCCATCCCGGGCGAATCGGGGTCCGCGTCTGAACCTTGCCTGACCCGGGCCGGCCGCGATCCTCACAACGGGATGTTTCCGTGCTTCCGCTGCGGGCGCCCCTCGCGCTTGTTCCGCGACGCCATGAGGGCGCTCACGAGCCGCGGCCGCGTCTCGTGCGGCTCGATCACGTCGTCGATGTACCCCATCTCCGCCGCGATGTACGGGTTCGCGAACTTCCGCTTGTACTCCGCGACGAGCTCCGCTTCCCTCGCCTTCGGATCCGGCGCGGCCTCGATTTCCTTCCTGAAGATGATTTGCACGGCCCCCTCGGGGCCCATGACGGCGATCTCCGCGGTCGGCCACGCGAAGTTGAAGTCCGCGCGGATGTGCTTCGAGCACATGACGTCGTACGCGCCGCCGTACGCCTTTCGCGTGATCACGGTGAGCTTCGGCACGGTCGCCTCGCTGTACGCGTACAGGAGCTTCGCGCCGTTCCGGATGATGCCCCCGTACTCCTGCTCCGTCCCCGGGAGGAAGCCCGGGACGTCGACGAACGTGACAAGTGGGATGTTGAACGCGTCGCAAAACCGGACGAACCGCGCGGCCTTGATGCTCGCGTTGATGTCCAACGTCCCGGCCAAGATCTTCGGCTGGTTCCCGACGACGCCAATCGCGTGACCCGCCAAGCGCGCGAAGCCGACGACGAGGTTCTGCGCCCACTCCCCGTGGACCTCGAGGAATGTGTCCCGGTCCACGATGCGATGGATCACGTCCCGGATGTCGTACGGCTTGTCCGGGTCGTCCGGCACGACGTCGTCCAGCTCTGCGTCCTGGCGGTTCGGGTCGTCCCCCGTCTCCACGAACGGAGGGTCCTCCATGTTGTTCTGCGGGAGGTATGCGAGGAGCTTCCGGACGAGTTCCATGCCCTCCTGCTCTGTGGACGCGACGAAGTGCGCGACGCCGGATTTCGCGGCGTGGGCCATCGCCCCGCCGAGCTCGTCGAACGTCACGTCCTCCCCCGTGACGGCCTTGATCACCTCCGGGCCCGTGATGAACATGTGGCTCGTGCCCTTCACCATGACGAC
>JACQPO010000194.1 GCA_016207545.1 Methanobacteriota archaeon
CAATCGATGTGATAGATGTCCCCGTACAGCTCCAAGACATTCGAGATGAGGAATACGACGAGGCCCACCGTGACGAGGGTAGCCGCGCGACCGGCCTCCTTCTGTTGGAGGAAGAGCCTCGACACGACGAGGTCCTTCCCGTGCTTGCGGATTTGGCCAGCGAGCACGACCAATAAGGCGAGGATGGCAACGCTTACGCCCACGTTCACTGCGTTCGTCAGGATTTCAATGATGTGCGACACGAGCGCATGCCACTCCGTAACCGCGTTTCACTGTATCGTGCCCATTATCGTTCGGGATAATAGGTTTACCCGAACGGGAGCACGTCGTCGATGAGCTCCACGTGGGAGAGGAGCATCCGCCGGCAACAGTACCGCGTCAGCCCAAGCTCGTCGAGCACAAGTCCCGCATTGTCGCCTTGGCTCGTCCGCTTCGCGAACGTCTCCCAGTACGATCCGACGACGGTCCCACACGTGAAACAGCGGACGGGGATGATCATGGGCTCACCGGTACGACTTCTGCCGCTTCTTCCGCGCCCCGCGGCCGAGGGGTTTCTTGGGCAACTTCCGCCGGGTGTCCGGCGCGACCAACGTCCGGTCGTACTCCCGGTAGAGGTTCGCGAGTTCCTCGTCCTTCAGGTACATCCACAGGCCGCGCGCGATCGCCGTCCGCGCGGCGTCCGCCTGCCCCATGACGCCGCCGCCGCGCACGCTCACGTCGATGTCGAGCCCCTCCGCCTTCTTCCCGGCGAGCTTGACGGGTTCCAGGATCTTCATGCGGCCGATCTCGTACGGCCAGATCTCGACGGGGACCCGGTTCACCCGGATGCGTCCCATGCCCTTCCGCACGGCCGCCCGCGCGACCGCCGTCTTCCGCTTCCCCGTCGTAATGACGACCTTCATCCGACCTTCGCCCCCAACCGTTCCGCGAGTTCTCCGAGCGGGATGACCTTTGCGGTCCGCACCCGCGCGGCCGCCTCGATGCGCTCCGCCGGCTGCGACGCGAGTTCCGGAGGCACGCCGACGTACACGCGGAGCCGCTTCAACGCGTCGCGCCCGTGGGTCGTCCGGTGCGGCACCATCCCGCGGACGACGCGCCGCAGGATCCGGTCGGGCCGCCGCGGGTAGTACGGCCCCTTCCCCCGCATCCGGCTCGCGGTGCTCCCCACGCGCCTCTTTTCCAGATACTCCCGCACGAGGCTGGCCCGCCCGCCCGTGACGAGCGCCTTCTCCGCGTTCACGACGTGGATTTCCTCGCCGTTGAGGAGGCGCTTCGCGACGACGGAGGCGAACCGCCCCAACACCTGTCCGGACGCGTCGAGCACGGCCATCGTCATCCCAGGATTCGCACGCCGCTGCCCTTCGGGTTCGACGCCGCCAGTTCCCGCAGTCCGAGCACCTTCCCGCCCGCCTTGGCGACCTTCGCCTTCGCCCCGGCGGAGGCGCGGAACGTCGCGATCGTGACGGGCTTCGTGAGCTCCCCGGACCCGAGGAGCACGCCGGGGACGACGACGGTCTCTCCCTCCCGCGCGTGGCGGGAGATGCGGCTCAGGTTCACCTCGGTCCAATGCCGCTGCCGCCGCTCGAGCCGCTCCGCGATGTCCCGCCAGAACGGGGTCCCGTGTTCCCGGGAGACCGCCTTCAGCTCCTGGATCAGGCGGACGAGCGTAGGGTTCGTTTTCACCGTGGTACCCATGAAAAGGGCCTCGGGGCGGGTCGCAACCCTCGTTTCTAATATAAACGTTTGGGTACGCACGTGTGCGCGATCCCAGTCTGCTTGTACCGCCGTCCAAACCTACTAATATGTGGGGGACCCCCATTAAAGTGGTTCCCGCGAACGCGCTCGGTGGATCATGATCCGTTTTGGGCCATCAGGCATCCCCCTTTCCTGCAAAGGACGGACCCTTCGGGACGCGATTGAGGACGTCCACAACCTCGGCCTCACCGCGATGGAGGTCCAGCTCGTCCGGGTGAACGTGCTCGAACGCCCGGCGGGGGACGAAGAGGTCGGGCGGACCCCCCGTGCGTTGTCCGGGGAGCTCGTCGTGGAGATCCGGAGGCGGGAGGACAAGCAGGAGGTGCGGATCGCGGACCTCGGGGAGCCGATCGATGCCGGCGATATGCTCGTCTCCCTCACGAGCGGCCTCGCGAGGGACTACGAGGAGCTCGAGTTCCTCGGCAAAGTCGCGAAGGAGCTCGACATCGAGTTGAGCCTCCACACCCCGTACTATATGGACCTCGCGGGCGCGGACCAGTTCGCGCAGAAGAGCATTGACAGCATCCTGTGGGGCGGCCTCCTCGCGGACGCGATGGACGCGACCGTCGTCGCGACGTACCTGGGCCTGTACGGGGAGTTCGAGGCAAAGGAGGCGCTCCGGCGAATCGCGGACAATGTAAAATTCCTGCGGGACCAGTACCGGAAGCTGAAACTTCGCGTGAAGCTGGGACTAGAAACGAGCGGTCGGAAGGAGGTTGTCGGGGGCCTCGAGGAGATCTTGTCCCTCTGCAAGACGATCAAGGGCGTCGTCCCGGTCCTCAACTTCGCCCACGTCCACGCGCGGGACGGCGGCCTGCTGAAGCGGCCGGAAGATTTCGCGAGCGTGATCGACCAGGTGCAGAAGTTCGCCGGCGTCCGCGTGCACACGCACTTCACCGGCGTGGAGCACGAAGGGGGGAGCGAGCTGCGGTACACGCCCATTAAGAAGGGTGACCTGCGGTTCGAGCCGCTCGCGGAATGCCTGCTCGACGCGGACTACGACATCACCCTCATCTCCTCCTCGCCGCTCTTGGAGCACGACGCGATGTACATGCGCGTGATCCTCGAGCGGGTGCTCGCGAAGAAGCTCGTCCGGCCGCCGCGGCCGCCGTTCCGGAGGGGGGAGGCGCGGTGACCGCGTCCCGCGAGGCGTCCGCCTACATCCTCGAGAAGCTCGCGAAGATGATTGCGATCGAGGACGGCGGGGTCCTCGACGAAGCCGTCAAGGCGATCACGGGCGCGAAGCGCGTGTTCGTGTACGGCGTCGGCCGGTCCGGCCTCGTCGCCCGCGCGTTCGCGATGCGCCTCGTGCAGCTCGGCATAGACTGCTTCTTCATCGGCGAGACGATCACGCCGATCGTCAAAGCGGGGGACCTCGTGATCATCGTCTCGAACACGGGCGCGACGATGAGCGCGGTCCAGACGGCAAACATCGCGCGGCGCGTGGGCGCGAAGGTGTTGGCGGTCATCGGGAATCGTCACTCGAAGCTCGCGCAGGCGGCGAACGTGTGCCTCACGATTCCCGAGGAGAAGGACGAAAAGCGAGCGAAGTACGCGCCCCTCGCGACGCTCTTCGAGGTCGCGTCGCTCGTCCAGCTCGACGGGATCGTGGCCCAGGTGATGGTGGCGCTTGGGGAGACGGAAGCCACGATGCGAGGCCGCCACGCGATCATGGTCTGAGCCATCGGTCAAGTGAGTTTATCTACGGCCTTCGGATACGGAGGCGCGTGCCGGAGGACTTCGTCGTCACCCCGTGGGAGGTCCGCGGGAAGGTCGACTACGACCGCCTCGTCGAGCAGTTCGGCACCCAGAGGATCGACGCCGCCCTTCTCGATCGAATTCGCCGCCACACGGGCGAGCTCCACCCGCTCCTCAAGCGCGGCCTCTACTTCTCCCACCGGGACCTGAACTGGGTCTTGGACGAGTACGAGAAGGGCCATCCGTTCACGTTGTACACGGGCCGCGGGCCGTCGAGCGCGATGCACTTGGGCCACATGATTCCCTTCTTCTTCACCGCGTGGCTGCAGAAGCACTTCCGCGCGAAGGCGTGGATCGAGATCACGGACGACGAGAAGTTCCTGTTCCGGGATTTCGACACGCTCGAGGACGCCACGCGCGTAGGGCGCGACAACATCCTCGACGTCATCGCGGCCGGGTTCGACCCGAAGCTCACGCGGATCTTCCTCGACACGGAGTACATCCACCACCTGTACCCGATGGCGATGAACGTGGCGAAGCGGATCACGTTCTCGACCGCGCGGGCCGTGTTCGGCTTCGACGCCTCGAACAACCTCGGGCAGATCTTCTACACGGCCCTGCAGAGCGTCCCGTGTTTTCTGGAGTCGGTCGAGCAGGGCCACAACGTGCCGTGCCTCATCCCGTGCGGGATCGACCAGGACCCGCACTTCCGGGTCACGCGGGACATCGCGGAGTCCCTCGGGTTCTACAAGCCCGCGCTGATCCACAACAAGATGATGCCCGGGCTGAAGGGCCTCGACTCCAAGATGTCCTCCTCCGCGCCGGACACCGCCATTTTCGTGACGGACACGGAACAGCAGGCGCGTACGAAGATCCGCGACGCGTTCACGGGAGGACGCGCGACCGTCGAAGAGCAGCGGCGCCTGGGCGCGAACCCGTACATCTGCTCCGTGTTCGCGTACTACACGTATCTGTTCGCGCCGCAGGACGAGCACCTCGCGGAAGTCGAGCGGACGTGCAAGTCCGGCGAGCGGCTGTGCGGGGACTGCAAGGCGGAGCTCGCGGACCACGTTGTCGCGTTCCTCGGGAATCACCAAGAGCGGAGGGAGCGAGCTAAAGACCGCGTCGAGGAATTTGTCGTCCGGGACTAGTCTTGGTTCATTCTCTTAACAGGATGTTGACAGGTAGACCAACGTGAAACGGCATCAGGTGATTCGCCGAGCCCCCGCCAAACTCTTATGGCGGCGGCATCACCCGGCCCCCAGCCACGGGAATGCAGGTGGCGGCCTTTGGTGCGGACCGAATAGAGTGAGGAGGGACTGCCCACGCACGGCCCCTCGGAGGGTTCGCGTTCGGCGCGGATAGGCAGGTTCGCGATCGGGCCGGACGGCATCGGGTCGCACGGTCCTCCGGACAGCCCTCATCCGGATTCGGAGGGACTTCGGCGGGTCGGGACGGACCTCGTTCCCATTCGGACGGCTCTTGGCGGCGCCGAACGGGATTGGACGGACTTGGACAGACCGCGTCCTGACGCGGACTAATCCCGGGCAGGTCCGCCGAAACTCATCGGGTTCCGGATCGACCCTGTCCGGATGCGCCGAGACCTGTTCCGCGCCGCCAAACCCCATCCCTGTTCGGACGGACCCCGTTCGGATGCTCCCGAGGTCTACCCCTGCGGAAGACTCGTCTGTAACGCTGGTTTTCTCCATAGACCGGGTTTCGGTCGACCCCGAGCGGTTTCGGAAAACGTTTGTGAAGACGGGGTCGGGAAGGGAATGTACAGGGAGTCCCGACGAGCTGAGGAACCCGGACTCAATGCGGAGGGCTATCACGTGCGCGAGAGTCAGGACGGACCCAGGGCGGGCGCGGGGCGGGTGAGACCACGGCGGGTTGGGGGCAAGCCGGCCCGCCCAACCGTGCTCACGACAGGATTTCCGTCACGCGGAACCCGTTGTCGAACACGAGCGCATGCCAAGCGGTGTCGTGACGCACCCCGCGCATCTTCACGACCCGGAGGCGCCGCTGGACCTCGAAGTCCCCGCGCTTCTCCATCGTCAGGAAGATGATCCCGTCCGCGAGGTAGTCCTCCCGGTGCCGCCCCCACGATTCGGGCTGCGCCCGCGCGCGCGATGGCGGCATCTCGCCGAGGACGAGGGACGTGCACCCGAGCCCGCGGAGCCACTTGAACAGCTCGAACGCCTCCCCCCGGTAGTCCTGGAACTGCGCGAGCACCTCGAGCGCGTCGAGGGAGTCGAGCACGAGGAGGTCGTACGAGAATCCCGTTCGGATGCTCTGCGTGTACATCCGGAACAGCTCCATCCACGACCCGCCGTCGCCCATCTTCTTCCGCAACGTCGCGAGGTCGAGGATGCTCAGCGTCTGCTTCGTCTCCGCGGGGTCGAAGCCCATGCTCTGGACGTGGTGCACCAGGCTCTCGCGGCCCTGCTCGAGGCTCACGTACAAGCCCTTCCCGTCGCGGATCGCGTTCCCGTGCAGGATGGAGTACGCGAGCGAGGTCTTCATCGTCCCCGGCGCGCCTACGAGCAGGACGACGGATCCCTGGGGGATCCCGCCGTCGAGCACCTGGTCGAGCCCCTCCGTGTACGTGCGGATCCGTCTCATCGCGCTCCCCTCGCCAATCCGTCGAGCTTCAGGCGCAGCCGACGCGCCCGTTCGAAGAGATCCCGACGCGCCTCGTCTACGTCGATCGCGCTCCCGAGGTCCGCGACCGCTTCCTCCGCGAGCCGTGCGACCTTCGGCAAGTCCTCCCACCGCACGGCCTCCGGCTCCTTGCGCAGGCCGCCGAGGACGCGGCGGAACACGGATTCCCCCGCAGGCCCCAAGCTCCCGAGGAACGCCTCGCGGAGCGCGGCGCCCAAGGGTGCGGGCGGGGGCCGCCGGTCCGTCTTTGGCGGCGTGAGGTCGGGGACGTCGGTCGCGTGGACGATCACGATTTCCTCCAACGGCTTCTCGGGCATCACGGGTTTGGCGGCGGTCGGCCGGGGCCGCGGCTCCGTCGGCGCCGTCCGCCACAGGCGGTCGAGGTCCGCCGCAAGCGCCTCCGCGACGCGCCCCCATCCCGCGTGGACCGCCTCGTCCGCGGGGGTCTGGAGCATTCGCAAGGAGGAGACGAAGTAGTCCCGAAGCCCGGGCAGATCCGTGACCCCGAGGTCCTCCACCCGCTTCCCCTGCGCGGTGGCCGCCCGCTGCAGCGCGCCCGCGGACGCGCCGAGGTGGGACTCCAGGACCGCGGCGACTTCCGCCTCTACGCCGGGGGCTTGCATCCGCGTCGCGCGGATTCGCGCGACCGACTCTCGCTCGTCCTCCGTGAGGTTGGCCATGGAGACGACGAGACGGCCCCGGGCGGGCAGGCCCTGCGCAACCCGCGCAACGGCCTCCCGTGCGGCGTCGAGCCCGGAGTGGGACACGACGTACGACAGGTCGTCCACGAGCACGGACCCGGTCGGGTACCGGAAGAGGAATTCCGACGCGGTCGACGCGAGGACGGCCGCACATCGCTCCCCGGGCGGCAGGCGAACCTTCTCGACGCCCGCGAGCTCCGCCGTCGGATTCGCCTCGCTCACGATGGCGAGCGCGGGCGCGTGGCGCGCGGCGAGGAGCATCGCCCGCGCGAACTTCGGCCGCGTTTCTTCGACGAGGTACGTGCCCGGCAGGATCTTCCAGGGGACCGCGGGCGCCCCTTGGAGCCCTCTCCCCCGGAACCGCAGGGGGTTCGTGCGCAGGAGGGCCCCGGCGAACAGGGCCCCCGCCAACGGGGAGGCGAGGTTCGTCCCGAGGAACTCCGTCAGGCTGATGGCGACGAGTTCGAACCCGTAGATGGGTCCGGCGACGATGAGCGCGATCGTCCCCGCCATCAGGAGGAACGACTCCCGGCGCAAGACCACGGAGCGGCGCCACGCCGCGAGGGATTCCGCCAACGCGACCGCCAAACAGGCGACGAGGTACGCGTTTACCGCAAGGCGGCCGGGGTCCGTCACGGGCTGGAACACGTCCTGCGTGCGCCACCCTTGGGCGATGCCAAGGCCCGCCAGACCGAACCCGGCGAGACCGATCGCCACAAGGAACGGCGTCCGACGCCGTAGCGGTTCCCCGTGAAGGAAGAGGACCACGAAGACGGCCACGGAGGCGTGGGCGAGAAGGAGCGAGGCGAATGCGAGCGCGTCCCCCGACGGGCCGATCGCGCCGGTCGTGCGGCCAACCGCCATCGCGTGGGTGGCGGCGAAGAACGCGAGCGCG
>JACQPO010000198.1 GCA_016207545.1 Methanobacteriota archaeon
CCGTGGCCGTGCCCGCGCCCGTATGGTTCTCGAACCTGAGCCGCTCGTCGAGGGTTGCGTTCACCCACACGTCCGTCGCCGGTTGCGCACCAGCGTTCGTGAGGGTCGCCGCGAACGTCACGAATTCCCCGCTCGCGACGCTCTTCAAATCGGAGACGACGGACAGGAGCACCGCGGAAGGCGCGAGCGCGTCGGGCCCGTCCGAGCGTGCGGACGCTCCAAGGGCGAGGGAGCCCAGCGCCAAGGCTACGAGGAGAATGGTATTCCCTGCGCGCGCGGGCCCGGGCCGCATGGCCTCGTCGGATACCGCGGGATTCACGGGCTATCAAGATTGCCTCCCGATTACCGGGAATGAGATGCGCGCGCCATCGGAGCGCGAGCCCCCCAACGTATATACTTCGACAACCGATACGGGCCCGGGGCCCGGATGAATCGGATCAAGGTTGTGAACGATCCCGCGGACCTCGTACCAATTCTTCGCGCCGTGGATTCCGATATCAAGAAGACGCTGTTCCAGGACGTCGCCCAGAACTGGCTCACGGAAAAGCAAATCCAGGCGAAGTACGGAGCCGAGGGCGTCGAGGCGATACGGTTCTTCGAGAAGATGAAGCTCGTCGAGACGAAGTGGCAGACGGGAACGCAGCCGGACGGGCGACCCGTACCGGAAAAGGCTTACCACGCATTCTACGGCAGCTTCCACATCAACGCGTCAAGCCCGATCCTTGAGATTAGCGACGTGCTGCGCATCGCGATGATGGCGGAGGACGATTACCGGAAGGTCGAGGAGAGGATCCACGAGATGGTCGGGGACCAGGGCATGTTCGCGGGCGACGTCGCGGACGAGCTCAAGGTCACGCAGACGACCCTCAAGGCGCTCGTGAAGCGGTCCGGCCGGCTCGACTTCCGGGGCCACCGAATCATCCGGTTCGAGGAGTAGATGCCCGAGGCCCCGCGGATCGTCGTCCTCCGGCTCGGCCACCGCCCCGCGCGGGACAAGCGGGTCACGACACACGTGTGCCTCACCGCACGCGCGTTCGGCGCGGAGCGCGTCCTCCTGAGCACGCACGACGTCGAAATCGAGCGGAGCGTGCGCGGGGTGGTCGCGAAATTCGGCGGCGAGTTCGTCGTCGAGACGGGCGTCCCGTGGCGGCGCGTCCTCCGCGAATGGCCGGGCACGGTCGTCCACCTCACGATGTACGGAGAGCACGTGGACGACGTCCTCCCCCGGATCCACGGCGGAGACCTGCTCGTCGTCGTCGGCGCAGAGAAGATGCCCCGCGACGTGTACGAGCGCGCGGACTTCAACGTCGCGGTCGGGAACCAGCCGCACTCGGAAGTCGCCGCGTTGGCGGTGTTCCTCGATCGATGCCTCGCCGGCCAAGGGTTGCGACGCCCATTCCCCGGCCCGATGCGGATCGTGCCGAGCCGCCGCGGAAAAGTCGTTGACAAAACCTTATGACGGACTCCGGACCGTGTGCGGGCGGTGGTTCCACGCGCCGCCAGATTGTCTCGGTCGTCCTCGCGCTCGCAATGCTGCTCATGGCGCTCGCGCCGCGGGCGATGGCGCCCATCCCGCGGCCCACGTACACGGCCGGGGACTTCTGGTCGTACCGGACGAACGTAACGGAGGAAATCGGGTTCCGGTTCGACGGCAACACGACGATAGAAGTCCGGACGCCCCGTGTGATCCTCGTACAGGGCCAGCAGGTCGAGGCCCTCGAGGTCCTGTTCTCCGGCGGGGGCGCGTTCGGGGGCACGTTCGAAGGGTTCGGCGCGATCGACGGCACGTGGACGATCATAGGGGCGGAGGATTGGGAGACGGACACCTGGAAGTCCGTCCGCTCCTTCGTGCGCCTCACCGCCACGGGCCGCGCGGGCGGCACCCCCGCGCTGACGTTCACGCTGACGGTCGAGAACGAGACGACCCGACGGATCGTCTCGGACGACTGGCGGTTCCCGATTGTCGAGGAATCCACGGGCACGACCGTGTGGCACTGGAACGTAACCCAGAACGTCACGTACCGCGTCCAAGGCCGCCCGCCGGAGACGAACACCTCGTGGCTCGACAGCACGTTCACGACTCAGTACGTCTACGAGCGAACGGAAACGGTGCAGGTCCTGGCGGGCGCCTTCGAGGCCCACGTGATTCGCGAAGAAGGACCCGAAGGGGAGCGCGTCCGTTGGTACGCCCCGCGGGTCGGGAACGACGTGAAGCAGGAGGAGTTCAACGAGACGGGCGCGAAGGTCGCGACCTCGGAACTCACGGACTTCGAGTACGCGGCCGGCACCCCCCCGCCGCCGTTCCCCTGGCTCTTCGTGGTCGTCGTCGCGATCGGAATCGTCGTTGCGATCCTCGCCGCGGTCCTCCTCCGTCGGCCCAAGAAGCCCGTCGAGGTGTGGATGCCGCCGGAGCGGGCGACGCCTCCGCCGCCCTCACCGTAGGTCCTCGAGCGGCACGCGGACGTCCGGCAGCTCGCCCTGCACGAGATGGCGCGTCGTCTTCGGCGGAAACAGGTCCCCACGCAGCCCGCGGTCGACGACCTCCTCCTTCGTCACATGGGACACGATCGCGCCGGGCCACGTCGTGAGCCCGATCCCGTCGTCCGCGTACTCGACGAGGTACACGGGGATCTTGCTGCACCCGAGGACCTTCAGGGCCTCCCATCGGTGGTGGCCGTCCAGAATCACATGGTGCTTCGACTCCACGAGGATCGGTCGCCCCAGGAAGCCGTCCGCCTGGATCGCCTTCGCGGTGCTTTTGACGAGCGGGGGCTGCGTGCGCTCGTGGGGCCGCAAGGAATCGAGGTCCAGGATCGCGTACCGGATCCGCGTGCAAGCCCTCCGCGTCGTCCCACAAGGGCGATGGACCGTGCCCTATAAAGTGGCTGTCCAGACGCCTGCGAGCGGATACGCTGGGAAAGGAACCGCCAAAATCCCGGACGGCGGGCCTACTTGATTGCCGGCGTCTTCTTCAGGCTCACCCGCTTCGGGAAGTACCGCAGGACGACGATGTCCCCGACGCTTTGGATCCACCGGTACGGCACGCTGACCGCACGGGAGCTCTCCACGAGCAAGGGGTTCGTCTCCTGGACGAACAGCCCGTCGACTTCGCCGTTCTCGACGTTCACGACGAGGTTGTTCACATTGCCCAAGAAGACGCCCTGGTTCGTGTACACCTGAAGCCCGATCAACTCGGAGATTTCCTCGAGCAGGCTCTCACCATCCCTTCTGGTGGCGGGTGTATCCGAGTCCCGTTCTTTAAAGCTTCGGTGGCCTCACAGGATGTGGCCCGCGATGTCCTCGAGCTCGCGGTCGCAGTAC
>JACQPO010000190.1 GCA_016207545.1 Methanobacteriota archaeon
CGTTTAAGCCGGCCGCCCCGTTCGCGCCCGCGCGCCGCGGTAACTCAGTTTGGGAGAGTGCGAGACTGAAGATCTCGAAGTCGCCGGTTCGAGCCCGGCCCGCGGCATAGTTCTCCCCGACCCCTCGAGGGTGTTGCCGCCGTGGGAACCTATTTAGGAGTAGCCACCTTAGTGATGGCGCCACCGAGGGAGGCAGCATGCCCGAATGGAAGGGGCCCCTCAAGCAGCTTGACGAATTCCGGTACGAGATCCCAAAGTCGTACAAACCGACGATGCGGACGGACGGCCTCCTCTTCGTTGACAGCAAGATGTTGCCGAGTGTGCTCCAGGACCAGGCGCCCGAGCAGGTCGCGAATGTCGCGACGATGCCCGGAATCATCGGCAACGCAATGGCAATGCCGGACATCCACTGGGGTTACGGGTTCCCGATCGGCGGAGTCGCGGCGTTCGATATCAACGACGGCGTCATCTCGCCCGGCGGGATCGGGTACGACATCAACTGCGGGGTCCGCCTCATCCGCACGGACCTCGAGGAAAGGGACATCCGCCCGAATCTCAAGGAACTCGTCGACACGATGTTCGTGAACGTGCCGAGCGGGGTGGGAAGCGAGGGGAAGGTCTCCCTCTCCCGCTCCGACCTCGAGAAGATCATGACGGAAGGCGTTCGCTGGGCCGTGGACCACGGATACGGCTGGTCCGACGATGTCGACCGCATCGAGGCTCGCGGCTGCCTCCCGGACGCGGACCCGAGCAAGGTCGGGCCGAAGCCCCGGGAGCGCGGAATCGACCAGGTCGGCAGCCTTGGAGCAGGCAACCACTTCCTCGAAATTCAGAAGGTCGACAAGGTGTACGACGAGCGGGCCGCGAAGGCGCTCGGCATCGACCGCGTGGGCCAAGTGTGTATCATGATCCACACGGGATCCCGCGGCTTTGGTCACCAAATCGCGACGGACTACATCCGAATCCACGAGGACGCCGTGGACAAGTACAAAATCGCCCTGCCCGACCGCCAGCTCGCGTGCGCGCCGATTTCGAGCTCGGAAGGGCAGAACTACTGGCGGGCGATGTGTTGCGGGGCGAACTTCGCGTGGACAAACCGCCAGCTCATCACCCACTGGACCCGGGAGTCGTTCCAAAAGGTGCTTGGCCGCTCCGCGGCGCAGCTCGGCATGGAGATCGTGTACGACGTATGCCACAACATCGGGAAAATCGAGGAGCACGACGTCGGCGGCCAGCGCCACAAGGTGCTCGTCCACCGGAAGGGCGCAACCCGGGCGTTCCCGCCGGGACACCCGGAGTCTCCCGCGAAGTACAAGGACGTCGGCCAGCCCGTCCTCATCCCGGGAGACATGGGCACATGCTCCTTCGTCCTCGTCGGCCTCCCGACCGCAATGACGGTCTCCTTCGGCTCTTCGTGCCACGGTGCCGGTCGTCAGATGTCCCGCGCAGCGGCGACGCGGAAGTACCGCGCGAACGAGGTCGCGACGGCGCTCGCGGGGAAGGGAATCTACTTGCACGCCGCAAGCAAGGCAGGCATCGTTGAGGAGGCGCCCGGTGCGTACAAGAACGTCGAGGACGTCGTCCGGGTCGCGGAGGGCGCGGGGCTGACGAAGGTCGTGGCCCGCGTGGTCCCGCTCGGAGTCGTGAAGGGGTGAGGCTGCTCGTCGTTCCCCTCGGCGACGTGCCGCGGGACCTCCTCGCAGACATCTCCCACGCGCTGGCGAAGTACGGGTTGCGATGTCAGGTTGGAGAGGGGACTCCGCTTCCGGCGGAGGCGTTTCATCCGGAGCGGGGGAAATACCGCGCGGAGGAGTTGCTCCGGCTTGTTGTCCCGAGGGAGGAGGCGGTGTTGGCGGTGACACCCGCTGACATGTACGCGGACGACCTCAGCTTCGTCTTCGGGCTGGCGAACTTGGGTAGGCCCGGGGCGGTCGTCTCCGTCCATCGCCTCCGGTCTCCGGACAGGGAGCGATTCCTGGGGCGGGTCGTGAAGGAATCCGTCCATGAGCTCGGACACACATGGGGCCTCCCCCACTGCTCGAACGACGCGTGCGTGATGGCCTTTAGCAATTCCCTTGAGATGGCGGACGCGAAGGGACAGGACTTCTGCGAATCGTGTCGTCGGGTGGTGCCTATCGCAACGGACCCGACGCGCGCGTGACGGGCCGGGTTTCCGCGAACGTCCCCACGAAAAAGGTACCCGCGACGATCGCGATGGCGGCGGCCGCGAGGAACGCCGAGCCGGGCGAGACGAACGTCGCGAGGGCGCCGGCGAGAATCGAGGCAGGGAGCTTCCCCACGCCGACGGCGGCGTGATACGTGCCGAGGCTCGTCGCTTTCAACCCCGCGGGTGCAAGGTCCGCGACGAGCGCCCGGTGCGTGCCCTCCACGAACGCGTACGAAATCCCGTACAGGAGGAAGAACGGGAGGAGAAGGAAGGGGTTCCCAACGAGGGCGAAGCCGAGGCTGCCCGCGACGAACGCGGAGTACCCGATGAGGATGACCGGCTTTCGGCCAATCCGGTCGGACCAAGAGCCCGCGTGCACCGCGAGGATCGCATAGACCACGTTGAACAGCAGGTAGTAGAGCACGGCCAAGGTCTGCGCGGCCTCCCTCGTGAGGCCCGCGGCAACCTCCCCGAGGTCAGAAACGAACGCGATGGGGATGAGGAGAGTGAAGTTCGCGAGGGAGTACAGCGCCGCCACAATCACGAAGAGGCGAAGCCGGATGGGCAGTGCCCGAAGGCTGACCCGAAGCCGGAGGGTCACCTTTGGGCGGACGGCCACCTCGCGAACCGCGAGGATGACGAAGAACGCGAGCGCGGCGGGGATGACTGCGAGGAGGAACATATCCCGAAACGCCTGGTCCGTGCCCCGGACCACGGTCAACGACGGTAGGAGGACGAGCACGAGCAGGGGTCCAAGAATCGCGCCCGTCGTGTCCATTGTCCGATGGAAGCCGAACGCCTTCCCGATCGTGTCTGGCCGTGTCGACTCGGCGATGAGCGCGTCCCGCGGCGGGTCCCGAACCCCCTTTCCCACGCGGTCCCCGACGCGCACCGCGAGGACATGGGGCCACACGGTCGCAAACGGCAAGCCCGTCTTCATCAGGGCACTGAACCCGTAGCCGAGAGCGACGAGCCGCTTCCGTTTCCCAAAGCGATCCGAGATGTGGCCGGACAAGACTTTCAGGAGGGAGACCGTGCTCTCCGCAACGGATTCGATGAGCCCAAGGGCGAGATAGCTGGTGCCAAGGACACCCAGCAGGAACAGTGGGAGGAGAGGGACGATAATCTCGCTGCTCACGTCTGTGAGAAGGCTCGCGACCCCGAGGAGGACGATGTTTCGCGTAAGGCCGTAGGTCCACCCACGGCGGATCCCCGCGGGGGCCATATCCGCGGAACTCGGTCTCGCGCTAATAATACTGTCCCATACGGATAAATACGAACGTCCTCATCGGCGCGCCGTGCTCACCGCGTCCGAGATGCGCGTGCTCGACCGGAACGCCGAGTGGTTGGGCATCAAGATCCTCGACCTCATGGAGAATGCCGGCCGCGCGGTTGCGGATGCCGTACTCAAGGAGATGGGGGGCCGCGGCAAGCGAATCCTGATCGTGTGCGGCACTGGGAACAACGGCGGCGACGGCCTCACGGCGGTGCGGTACCTGAAGCCGGAAGCGGACGTCACCGTGCTCCTGGCGAAGCCGCCCTCGGACATCGCGACGCCCGAAGCGCTCGCGAACTTCGAGCGTGTGAAGGACGCCGTGCACATCGTCGTAGCGGACGCCAAGATCGCGGACCGCATGCGGGAGGCGGACGTAATCGTGGACGCGCTCCTCGGGATCGGAGTCGAGGGGGATGTCCGCGAGCCTTACGCCTCCCTGATCCGCGCGATGAACGGGAGCGGGAAGCCAATCCTATCCGTGGACGTCCCGAGCGGCTTCGGTGCGAACGTTGCGGTCAAGCCGACCGTGACGGTCTCTCTGCACGACGCGAAGGCGGGGATGACGGACGGGAACAGCGGGAAGATTCTCGTCGCGCCGATCGGGATTCCGCCGGAGGTCGAGCGGACGATCGGCCCGGGCGAGTTCGTCTACTACCCGCACCCTAAGGAGGAGTCCCACAAGGGGCAAAACGGCCGGCTCCTCGTCGTGGGCGGCGGTCCGTTCACGGGCGCCCCCGCGTTCGTGGCCCAGGCGGCGTACCGCATCGGGGTCGACGCGGTCCACATCGCGACGCCCGCCTCCACGTATCCCATCATCGCCTCGCTCTCCCCGAATTTCATCGTCCATCCTCTGAGCGACCGGCGGCTCGTGACGGACGACGTCCTGCAAGTCCTGGAAATCGCGGGGGGGATGGACGCGATTGCGATCGGACCTGGGCTCGGCACGGAGATGACGACCCAGGAGGCGGTGCGCAACATCGTGACGTTGGCGGACCTGCCGCTCGTCCTCGACGCGGACGCGTTCACGGCCTTGGCGGGTCACGCAGACATCCTGCGAGGGAAGCGAGGGGTCATGACGCCGCACGCTCGCGAGTTCGAGGTCGTGAGCGGAGAGGCGATGCCGCCGAACTTGGACGGACGCGCACAGGTCGCGAAAGCGTTCGCCGCGAAAACCGGCTTGACGATCCTCCTGAAAGGGCCAATCGACGTCGTCACGGACGGCGAACGCGCAAAGTTCAACCGAACCGGGAACCCGGGGATGACCGTCGGCGGTACCGGAGACGTGCTCGCGGGGCTTGTCGCAGGGTTGGTCGCGAAGGGGGTCGCCCCGTTCGACGCCGCGCGCATCGCGGCGTTCACGAGCGGATACGCCGGAGATCTCGCATTCGAGGACCTGAGCTACGGGATGACGGCGTATGATGTCGCGGAGCACGTGCCGCGCGTCCTGAAGAAGTTCCTGTGACGATTCCGCGGCCCGGGGCGGAAGGGCAACCTTTTACGGTCGCGGCAGGTTCGGAGCGACGTGACGTACGTCCCCGTGGCGGACGCACCCGCCATCCTCGTCGACGACCGGATCTTGGCGGTCGCGGACCTCCACATCGGCATCGAGGCGGCGCTTCAGGAGGCCGGGGTCCTCGTGCCGAGCCAGGCGCGCAGGCTCGGTCGCCGCGTGCGGGAACTCCTGGAGGCGACCGGCGCGAAGACCCTCGTGTTGCTCGGGGACGTGAAGCACTTTATCCCCGGCGTGAGTCCTGTCGAGCGGCGGGACATCCCGATCTTCTTCCAGGAGGTCCTCGACGTAGCGGACGAAGTCCACATCGCGGCGGGCAACCACGACGCCCTCATCCGGCCGTACGTGCCCGAGGGCGTCACCATCCACCGAGCGTCGGGGTTCCGGCTCCGCGACATCGCCTTCGTCCATGGGCACGCGTGGCCGGGGAAGGCCGTGATGGAGGCGAAGGTCCTGCTCATGGGCCACAACCACCCCGCGGTCGTCTTCGTGGACGCGCTCGGTGGGAAGAC
>JACQPO010000192.1 GCA_016207545.1 Methanobacteriota archaeon
GGCCAGGCACCCGAGGGCATGTACGCCTGAGCCCTCGCCTCACTCCTTCAGCGACTCGTTTGCACGTGTCACGAGAAGGCGCGCCTGCTTGGGCGTGAGGCTCGTCTCCTCCGCCAAGTCTTCGGGGTCCGCCTCCGCCAAGTCCTCGACGGAGCGAATTCCGTACGTCTCGAGCTCGCGAGCCCGCGCCCGCCCGACCCCGGGGATCTCCATGAGTCCGCGGCGCGCCCCGCGTCCACCGCGGCGTGGGCTGCGCACGAAGCGCACGCCGAAGAACGCGACCGCGAGGACGCCCGCCGCACCCCCGCCATACAGCGCAATTTCCTCGAGGCCGAGGCACTGCTCCTTCACCGAGCTGGGCACCACGAGCTCGACGGTCTGCTGGCCCCATCCCGCGGGGTTGTTCGTGTTCTTCCCCGCGGAGACGGTCGTCGTCACGTCGGTGCCCTCCACGGCCACGACGAGGGTGTCGCCGACGTTGCTCTGCTCGCCTGCGATCTCGTCGCTGTGGAGGTGGAGCTGGATCAGAAATCGACCCTGCCCGTCCGTCGTCGCGGTGCGCGAGGTGCCATCGACCCCCGGCGTGTTCGTGTCCGTCGCCCGCACGGTGAGGCCGCACACGGGTTGGCCGAGGTCGTTCGTCACCGTGCCGGTGACGTAGTACCGGTGGTCGGGCGTGTGCTCCCCCGCCGCCGGGAGGGACAGGACGAGCGCGAGCGCCAGCACAACGAGGACGAACCCCGCGCGCATGTGCCGGAAGGGATGAAGTAGCGGTCATTAAGCTTTGTCCAGAACGGTTCTTTTCGGGTGGTGGCCGTCATCCTTATTGCATCCCCGGAGATCCGGAAGACATCCCGTTCCTCCCGCCAGACCGCGGGAGAGGCCCGCGCCATGCGTGTGTCGCGCCACGGGAGCATGCGACGAGAACGCGGGCCGGAACGCGTCGCACGACGCGTTTCGTGAGAACCCGCCTTCGGGAGAAGGCAAGGGGTGTACGGTTCCACCCCGGTGCCCCCCGGCATGACGCCGTGAGGCCCCTCCGCGACCCGACCCTGCGGGGAAGGGCGCGCGGGCCGAGCCGAACGGGGAGGAGTCCCGCGTGCGGGTCATCACCCGCTTATGGGACAGAACCGAATCCCTTACCGCAACGGTTATTAGGGACACTCCCTTCGTTTTGGGCCACATGGTGCGCAACCGCCAGGGATTGGGCTGGCTTGGACGCATCATCGCAATCGCGCTGGTCGCCGCGGTCTACTTCGGCGCGTACGCCGCCTTCTTCGCCCCGCGCCTGCCGTCGCCCTTCACGCCGCCCGTCGCCGAGGACGGGGATTTCGTGGAGCTCGATTACGTGGGGCGGTTCCCGGACACGGACCGCGTGTTCGACACGTCGAAGGAAAGCGTCGCCAAGGATAACGCGACGTACGCCAAGGCCGCCTCCTTCGCGTACCGCATCGGGGGACGCTACGAGCCGCTCCAGTTCACGATGGGATGCACCCCGGGACCTGTGTGTCCCCTCCGATCGTTTCAGCAGTCAGTCCTCGGGATGCAGGTGGACGAAACCCGGCGGTTCACGCTCACGCCCGAACAGGCGTACGGGCTGAAGGACCCGAAGCTGATCGAAGTGCGCCCCTTGCTCGAACAGGTGCGCGTCACGGAGACGATCACGACGGGGGAATTCCAGTCCCGCTTCGTCTTCTTCCCGGTCGACGGCATGATCATCCAGGATCGGGTGTGGGGATGGGACGTGACCGTGCGCGTCTCCGGCGAGGCGGTCACGATCCGCAACAGCCCGGCGCCCGGCGAGATCGTCACGGTCGCCGGCAAGTGGTCCGCCCGGATCGTCTCGATCGACGACGCGGCGAACGAGGGCGCGGGCGAGATCACGGTCCACCACCTGCTCGCCGCCAGGGATGTGGGCGGCTTCGTCGCGGAGGACCTCAAGGGCAACTTCATCGTCGTCGCGCTCGACCCCGTCGCGGGCACGTACACGGTCGACTACAACCGGGAAGTCGTAGGCCGGACCCTCGCGTTCGAGGTAACGCTCCGGGATTTGCGGAAGGGACGCCAGTAGGTGCCCCATGGCCCTCGGGGACTGGTTCGAGGCCGTCTTCGCGTTCTTGGGCGCGCCGGGCCTCCTGGCGGCGATGTTCCTCATCTTCCTTGTGGACGCCGCGATCTTCCCGGCGCTCCCCGAGGTGTTCATCGTCGCCTTCTACTTCCAGCTCACCTTCGGATTCCAATGGGCGCCGCCCGTCGCGGCAATCACGCTCTTGGCCCTCGCGCTCGCGGGCGACGTGTCGGGGAACGCGGGGCTGTACGCGCTCGTCCGTTTCCTGAAGAGCCGCGGCCGGGTGCCGGCGCGACTCGAGCGCATCATGCAGAAGTGGGTCCAAGTCCTCCTCGTCAAAGATGAGCGGGTCGTCCTCGTGAACCGGATTGCACCTGCCGTACCGCTGACGGGCGCGTTCATCGCGGTCTGTGGCTGGGACATTCGAAGGGCGCTCGGGTACGTCGTCCTTGGCGGCTTCCTGAAGTACGCGTTCCTCCTCCTGCTCGCGGGGTGGCTGAGCGTCCAACTGAGCCCGGACCTCGCGCGGCTGATCACGTTCGCCGCCGTGATCGTGTTCGTCGTCGCGAGCGTGGCGGCCGGTCAGTGGCGAAAGAAGAAGTGGGAGGCGGGGGCGTGAACCCGCGCGTCTCCGTAGTCATCCCCACGCTCGACGAGGGGACGTATCTGCCGCGCCTGCTCGACTCCCTGCGCCGCCAAACCGTGACGGACTTCGAGGTCCTCGTCGCGGACTCCGGGAGCCAGGATGGGACCGCCGAGGCCGCGATGGCCGCGGGCGCCCGCGTGTTGCCCGGGGAACGCAAGGGGCCGGGCGAGGGACGCAACCGCGGGGCACGGGAGGCGCGCGGAGACGTCCTCGTCTTCGTGGACGCGGACTGCATCCCGCCGCCAGACTTGCTGGAGATAATCGTTCGGTCGCTCGAGGACCCGGGCGTGATTGGCGGCGCGACGGGGTTCATGCCGGAGGACGGCCGATGGATCGACCGCCTCCTGTTCGCGTTCGCGAACGCGTACCAGCGGGCGATGACCGTGTGGGGCTTCCCCCACAACGCGGGCTACTGCTTCTTCTTTCGCCGCGAGACGTTCGAACGCCTCGGCGGGATTGACGAGGAGATGCTGCTCAACGAGACGCACGATCTTGCGCTGCGCTCGCGCACGCTCGGGCGGTTCGTGATGCTCCCCACGACCGTGCTCACGTCGATGCGCCGCTTCCGGACGTATGGATACGCGCGCACGATCCTGCAGGAGTACGTCGCGTCGACGTTGCTGTACTACGTGACGGGCCGCACGCCGGCGGAGAAGTTCCGACCGAAGCCGGCGAGGTGAGCCTCGAGCACGGCCTGGTACACGCGCAGGAGCTGGCGGGTCGTCGCCTCGACCGTGTATCCCTCCGCGGTCTCCCGCGCGCCCTTCGCGAGCTCGTCCCGGTACTCCAGGCACAGATCGATCGCGGCCGCCGCGGCCCGGGCGTCGCCCGGCGGGAACAGGAACCCGTTCTTGCCGTCCCGGACGAACTCCGGGATCGCGCGGTAGTTCGCGCCGGCGACGGGCGTCCCGCTCGCCATCGCCTCGAGGACGACGAGGCCCTGCGTCTCGAACTTCGAGGGGATCGCGAACGCGTCCGCCGCCGCGTAATACTCCGGCAGCTCCTCGTCCGGCACGAAGCCCGCGAACACGACGTCGCTCGCCAATCCCTTCCGGCGGACGAGCACCTTCAGCTGCGGTTCGTACGGCCCGCGACCGACGAACAGGAGCTTCGCGCCACGCCGCCAGGTCTTGAGCCGCGCGAACGCGTCGACGAGCGTCGCCAAATCCTTCTCGAACGCGATCCGCCCGACGTGGAGCACGACCTCGCTCTCGTCGAGGGCCCACTTCTCGCGAATCCGGGAACCGTCGACGTCGGGACGGAACCGCTGCACGTCCACGCCCGTCGGAATCACGTCCGTGAGCCGCATGCGCGGCGCGAAGGACTCGATTTCCCGGAGGATCGCGTAGGAGGGGACGACGACCGCGCGACACTTGTGCAGGAACACGCGCAAGTAGAGGCGCAGCCCGCGCTCGAGCAAGTTCAGGTCCAAGCGGAACGGCGAGTAGTACGTGAGCGCGTCCATGACCATCGTGTGGAACGTGAGCACGAGGGGACGCTTGCACTGCCAAGCGGACCACATCCCCTTGAGTCCCATGAAGCCGATGCCGTGGCTGTGGACGACGTCCGCGTCGATCTCCTCGATCTGCTCGACCTCGCGGCCCGGGTACATCGCGAGCCGGTAGCCGGGGTAGTGGCGGAACTCCCGCGCGCGGACCCAAATCACGTCCTCCGTGCGCCCGCACCCGTTCCCGGGGATCTGTGGCGCGAACACGACGACCTCGTGGCCGAGCCGCTCGAGCTCCCGCTTCGTCGTCAGGAGTGACGTGACAACGCCATCGCGCGTGGGGAGGTACGTGTCCGTAAAGACGGCGATGCGCATGTTACCCCTTCACGAGCCTCCGGACCTTGCGGACGACGTCCGCAGGCGACGTCCCGAGCATGCGAATCATCCCCTCCTTCCCAACGGCGCCGGCATCGTGGATCGCGTCCGGCACGTCCCCCAGGGCACGGATCGCCGCGGCCGTTCCCCATTCCATCGTGGACGTCCCCGGGGGCTGGTGTCGCCGGTCAAACGTGCCGACGACCATCCTCGTGCGCGCGAGCCGGCGCAGATTTTGCTCGGTGTAC
>JACQPO010000195.1 GCA_016207545.1 Methanobacteriota archaeon
GAGGCGAGGGAGGTCGTGGCCGAAATCGAACCGGGCACAACGTTCACGTACTGGACGTTCAACGGCACGGTCCCAGGGCCGTTCTTCCGCGTCCGCACGAACGACACGGTCGTCGTCCACTTCCGAAACGCCGCGACGAGCACCATGAACCACTCCGTGGACTTCCACGCGGTCACCGGGCCCGGCGGCGGAGCCGTTGCGACGCAGACGCCTCCGGGGGGCGAGACCTCCTTCACGTTCCGCGCGCTCAACCCGGGCATCTTCGTGTACCACTGCGCGAGCCCGCACATCCCGACCCACATCGCGATGGGCATGTACGGGCTCATCCTCGTGGAACCGGAGGGCGGCCTCCTGGCCGTAGACCGGGAGTTCTACATCATGCAGGGGGACATCTACACGAAGTGGCCCGTCGGCACGGAAGGGCACCAGGAGTTCGACGGCGACAAGCTGCGTGCCGAGGAGCCGGAGTACGTCGTGTTCAACGGACGGTTCCAAGCATTGACGGGCGACCTGGCCCTCAAGGCGAACGTGAACGAAACCGTCCGGGTCTACTTCGGCGTGGGCGGCCCGAACCTGGTCTCGTCGTTCCACATCATCGGCGAGATCTTCGACCGCGTGTACCTCCTGGGAGACCTCGTGTCGCCGCCGCAGCAGAGCGTCCAGACGACCCTCGTCCCGCCAGGCGGTGCGGCGGCCGTGGACCTCCGACTCGAAGTGCCGGGGACGTTCATCCTCGTCGACCACGCACTGGTCCGGACCATCGACAAGGGCGCGGTCGGGTTGCTCGTGGTCGAAGGATCTGACAACCCCGACGTGTACCGTCCGTAAGCCGCCTCAGGCGGACTCGGATATCGCGTCGACCGCGGCAAGCGGCTTCAGGTACGGGTAGACCCGGGCACACCGGCAACTGGACCCGCGGACCCACGACACCGTGCACAGGCTGCACACCCCCGCCACGGCGGACGGGGCCTGCATCCCGGAGGCGAGGAAGTCTGCGAGCACCATCGCGCGCGCGTCGACCTCCGCGACCTCTTCCACCTGCACCCGTCGCCGGCCCTGGGAGCGAAGGTAGCCGAGCACGACGGGCTGGGAGACGTTCAGGCACTTCGCGATCTGCCCCTGGGACATGCCGTACCGCTCGCGCAGGAACCGCGCGGTCCGCTCCCGGAGGAGGGGCAGCAGCCGCTCCGCGACGAGCTCGCACGGCTGGCGGCTCCAGGTCGTCGGGGCGGTCGCGTCCCAACCGCTCGGGAGCGACCACGTGCCCGACTGCTCCGCGGCCGCGCGACGAAGCGCCTCCCGGTCCGGTGGGACGCGCGAGCGAAGGGCGCCGCACGCCTCGCAAATCATCGCCGCACGCCTCCATCCGTCCGTCCCCGATGCGAGTTCGTCCGCAAGGAGTTCGGCGAACCCCGCCATGCCCGGGAGGGAGTCTCGCAGACCTTCCTCACCGCGCTTTTCCTGGATGTAGTGGCTCACGGTCGCCTGCGTGATGCCCAGTCGTCGGGCGATCTCCGTCTCGAGCATCCCGCGGCGGTACAGGATCCGCGCGATTTCGCTGCGCAACGTGGGCAAGAGGCGGTCGACGACGAACAATTCGCACGGTTGGCGCATCCGAGCTCACATCCGCGTCCGCGTATATGTCACAACCGGTGGGCGGTTACGTACCGTACGCCTCCCGGAGGCGATGGATGATCGAGTGGTACGCTGCGTGCATCCCCCATCCCACCTCTTCCCGCTCGACCCGCTCGAACTCCCGGAGAATCCGCGCGCGGTCCGGCCGCGGGATGCTGCGGTCGACCTCGGGGAACAGGAGCTCCTCCTCGATGCGGATGTGATCCCTCAGGAGCTGCACGTACGCCCCGAGGATTCTCCCCAGGTCCACGCGCGCGGACCTCGTCATGGAGCCACGCGGAAGGATTTCCTGGATTCCCCTGACGAGACGTCGCAGGCCGCGATGCTCTTCCGCCATGCGCCGCGTGATCTCGGCGCCGGCCTTCGGGGAAGCGGTCGCGAGGATCGGGAACAGCACGAGCTCTTCTTTCGTGCAGTGACACCGGTCCGCATATTCTACGACGACCATCATCGCGTCGTTCAGGTCCTCCCGGGGCACGAGCTGGTTCGCCGCGAGGCGCTTCGCCATGTCGTCGAGCACGGACAACAGCGCCTGGAGGGCCTCGTGCTCCGAGCGGAGAATCTCATTAGGGTCTTCCATAATGCTGCCGAGGGGGTTGGAGGGAGCGAGGCGTATGCTGGTTGCGGTATGACAATACATACCCTCCCCCTTCGCTCCCGTGAGAATGTGAAGTTCGCTCGGGCGATGAGGCTGACGAGGGTTGGACCGATGAGGATCAGGGCGTCGAGGCGGAGCAGGCCCGAGACGATGCCGACTCGGGACATGGTCCGGATCTTCACGTAACCGGAGCCGTATGCGATGGCCGTTGGCGGCGCCGTGCTCGGGATGGCGCTCGGAATCGGACTCGCCAGGCTGCCGCATTGGTAGAGGTGGCGGGCTGCGAACTGAGAGTCTTGGCTCACCGAACGGTCCGGACCATGTATATTCCCCAACAGCCGATACCTAGACTATATTTACACACGGCCCGCTCGGCCGCGTGACCGGACGTAGAGCGGGTGAACCACGATGGAAAGTCGGAAAATCCAAAAGGTCGGCGCGGCCACGTTCACGATTTCCTTGCCGAAAGAGTGGGTCTCGCGACGCAACCTGAAGAAAGGAGACCAGCTGTTCCTCCTCGAGGACGGGGAGTCCCTGCGCCTCCTCCTCAGCCCGTCCACGGAGGGCCGCACCCGCGAGAGCATGGAGTTCCTCATCGACGCGGACCTGTGCGAGGAGCCTGGGATGCTCGAGCGCGTGATCGTGGGGAACTACGTCCTCGGCCGCGAGCGGATTGTCATCCGCGCGTCCGCGCGGCTCCGCAGCGACCACCAGGACGAGATGCGGAACGCGATCCGCCGGCTCATGGGCATCGGAATCATCGAGGAGACCGCGTCGCGGGTGGTCCTTCAGTGTTCAATCAACCCGGCCCACTACCCGCTCGACGCGCTCATCAAGCGCCTGTACAACCTGGGCTACACGATGCTCACGGAATCTCTGGAGGCCCTGGTCACGGGCGACGCCGCCCTTGCCGCGGACGCCCTGAAGCGGGAGGACGACGCGGACATGATGTACTGGCTCATCCTCCGCCTCGTGCTGTCCGCCCAGCTCGACGAAGCGCTCCTCGAGCCGCTCGGCATGCGGTCGCGGCTCGAAATCCCCGGATACCGAATCATCTGTCAAGACCTGGAGGCGGTTGCGGACCACGGCTCCGACATCGCGAAGCACGTGCAGGAGTTGCTCGCGCTCGGCGTGGACTTGCCGACGCCCCTCCTCAAGTCGATCCGCGCGCTCGCGGAGACAATCGGCCAACTTTACGGCAAGGCCCTCGGCGCCCTCCTGTCCCGGGACCTCAAGCAGGCGAACGAGGCGATTCGGCTCTCCCGAACCCTGGAGAAGAAGGAGCAGGACATCGGGCGGATCGTGCTCAAAGAGATCGACGACCCGAAGGTCGTCATCCCCGTCCGCGGGCTCGTGAACAACCTCATTCACATCGGGGAGTACGCGCGCTCCATCGCCGTCATCGCGTACAACCGATACCTCGAGAAGCCGACGAACCTGTGCCGGCCCGTGGGGGCCGCTTAGGGTCAGACCTGGACCGCAAGGTCTCCGTGCTTCTTGAGGTACTCCACGAGACCGCCCTCCCTAAGAATCGCCTCCATCGCGGGCGGGAGCGGCGCGAACGGAATCTCCGTGCCCTTCGTGCGATTGTAGACGACGCCTTTCGCGAAGTCCACGTCGAGCTCGTCCCCCTCGTCGATCCGGTCCGTGTCGCATACGATTGCGGGCAGCCCGTTGTTGACGCAGTTGCGGTAGAAGGTACGCGCGAACGATTTCGCGAGAACCGCGCGGGTGCCGACGAGCTTGATGATGATCGGCGCGTGCTCCCGCGACGACCCCTTGCCGAAGTTCCGTCCCCCGACGACGAAGTCCCCCGGCGTCGCGTTGGCGGCAAACTCCGGTCGCGCGTCCTCCAGGACGTGCTTCGCGAGATCCGGCAGGTTCGACCGGAGGTGGTAGTACCGCCCGGGGGCGATGAGATCCGTGGAGATGTTGTCCCCGAACTTCCACGCCCGGCC
>JACQPO010000199.1 GCA_016207545.1 Methanobacteriota archaeon
CAGAACACGCACGAGCTTCCCGACCTCCGCGAGGTTCTCGTCCCGGAGGATCTTGTTATTCTTCCGCACTTCGTCCGTGGGCTTTGAGCCCGCGTGGTACTTGCCCGTCAAGATCCCTTTGTCGAGAGGGCTCCACGTGAGGATGCCAATGCCCTCCTTTCGGCAGTACGGCACGACCTCGTCCTCCACGGTTCGGTGCACGAGGGACCAGTAGATTTGGTTCTCGACGATGTCCGTGCGGGACAGCGCAGCCCGGGCCTCCTCAAGGTCGCGGACCGCGAAGTTGCTGACGCCGAGGTACCGAACCTTGCCCTCTTGATAGAGTTTCTCGAGTGCCTTCATCGTCTTCGCGAGCGGGACCTGATCCCATACGTCCGGGAAGTGAATTTGGTAGAGATCGAGTTCGGCCACCCCGAGGCGCCTGAGGCTCGCCTCGCACGCCCGGGAGACGTACTCAGGCCGAAGGTGCGCCCCCGCGAGCTTCGTCGCAATGACAAGGTTCTCCCTGCCTAGTTCCTGTATCGCGCGGCCCACGACCTCCTCGCTGTGTCCTTGTCCGTATCCCTCCGCCGTGTCGATGAGATTCACGCCGAGCTCGTGCGCACGACGCATCGCCTCGAGGCAGCCTTCGTCCGTGACGTCCGAGCCCCACGCCGGGCCTCCCGCCTGCCACATGCCTAGCCCGATCGCGGAGACCTTCGGACCCGCCTTGCCGAGCGTCACGTAGTCCATTCGCCCACCGGCCTCGCGAACGCGGGCGCGTAGAAAAGGGTGCCGTCACTTTGGCGGCCGCGCGTCCGGATCGAATTCCAGGTAGGGCGGCGGATCCGGCGGCAAACGGAATCGGATAAAGGGCTTCGCGAACTTGTCATGGAAGTGATCGGAGCCCTCGATCGCACGACGGTACGCGGCTTCGAACGCGGTCCAATCCTTCCCATCGATCGCCGCCAACAGCGGGCCCATGTAGTCCCGTTCGAACTCCTCCATGCCCTCCGCGTACTTCGGCCGCACGACGGGCACGATCCTCCCGAGTTTCATCATCTCGGAATGCATGTATTTCGCGAGCGCCCAGTTGCTCGCCTTGGCGGCGTAGTACATCGTCCAGAACCGCTGGGAGTACTCGACCATGAGGCGCGCCATCCCCGGCTGCATCTCCGCGAGCTGTTCCAGCGTGATCGTGCCATGTTTCGCCACGATCTCGTCCGCCACGCGAGCGCAATGTCGCAGAACCTCTTAATCGCACCGCGTGCTCGGCCGGTTGGAGGGAGAGTTGGACATAAGAATTAATACGCGAGCGGAATCCCCGCGCCAGGTGATTACGTGAGCAATCTGGCGACGGAGCTCGGGCACCTGAAGCACGATGTCCAATACCCGGCGAACAAGAAAGCGGTCGTGGCCGCCTGCAACAACATGAGCGACTACCCGATGGAAGACCGAGACTGGTTCATGAAGAATCTTCCTGAGGGGACGTACAAGGGACCGGACGACGTGCTCAAGGCGCTGCTCGGCAAACTCTGACCCGGCCTGCCGTCTTGGGTCGGGCGCAACCCCGCGGCAGTGCGCCCCTCCCGCTTTTCGCGCGCGAACCGGAGAAGTCGCATAGGTTTATATTCGGCCCCCGGTATCCGAGCCTCGGGGACGTCATGATTAAGCCGCTTTCCCTTCTGAATCAGAGCATCACGCACAACGTGATGGTCGAGCTGAAGGGGGGACGGGGATACCGCGGGGTCCTCGACGGCTTTGATCCCCACATGAACCTCGTCCTGAAGAACGCGGAGGAACTTCTGAACAACGAGAGCCAGCGGAAGGTGGACCTCGCCATCGTCCGGGGCGACAACGTCATCTACGTGTCGCCGTGAGGTGAGACCCGTTGAGCAAAGGCACCGCGGCCCTCGGCAAGAAAGGCGTGAAGAAGACCCACATCCGGTGCCGCCGGTGCGGCCACCACGCGTACAACGTGAGGGACCGCCGGTGCGCCTCCTGCGGCTTCGGGGCCATTGCGAAGCGTCGGAACTACCGGTGGGCCAAGGAGAAATGAGATGAAGGCCGACCGCGACGACGGGTGGGAGGCCTTCAAGCCGCGGGAAAAGTGCGGCATCATCGGGGTCGCGGGCCACGAACCCGTGGCGGCCACCCTGTACTACGGATTGCGGATCCTCCAACACCGCGGCCAGGAGAGCGCGGGCATCGCCGTCTACGACGGCAACGAGATGCGCACGCGCCGCGGGATGGGGCTCGTCCACGAGGTGTTCTCGCCGGACGACATCCAGGCGCTCCAGGGGACCGCGGGCATCGGCCACATCCGGTACTCGACGACGGGTTCGTCCGTGATCGAGAATGCGCAGCCGATTATGTGCCAGACGAGCGTCGGCGACATCGCCCTCGGCCACAACGGGGACATCGTGAACGCGATGGACCTCAAGG
>JACQPO010000201.1 GCA_016207545.1 Methanobacteriota archaeon
CCCGTGTGCTCGAACGTCAAGTTGGCGGCGGACGCAAACCGCAGGTCCACGGTCGATTCCACGATGCCGTCGGGCGAGTAGAACGTCGCGTTCGACGCGCCGTCCAGGTACGCGCCGGTATCGACCCAGGGCGTCGCACCGAGGTTCCCATGCCAAAGGAAGGGCCCTGCAGGCCACGATGCGGGCGTCGGCGAGTCTACACGCCTCCATCCGTTTCGCGCGGGGAACGGATAGCATCGCGGCGGACAGCCCGACTCCTGCAACGTCCCCTGAGCGTCGAACGACAGTACGCTGTGGAGCGCTTGCACGAACGCCTCGCCCGCCTGAAAGAACGAGCCCGCAGAGCCGAGCGCCCTTCCGTCGAAGATGAACTGGATCGTGAGGCTCTGGTTCGTCGTGAGCGTCGTCCCGACGAGTCCGGTCGAACTTCTTTCCGGCGGCAAGCCGCGTTCGAGCGGATCCGAAGCCCGGAGCTTGAAATAGCGGAACTCCACGCCCTCATATCCCCGCAGCGTTCCCTCGAGCTCAAGCTCGAGATCGCCGAGGAACGCGCCGGCCTCCCCGGAGTCGATCACGCCGTTGCCCACGGTGCTGGCCGTTGCGCCCGTCGGCCGCTCCCCGTATACGAAACCTCGCGGGATTGTGAGTTGGGAGTCAAACACGCCAAGGATTTTCGCACGGAGGAGTTCCGCCTGTTCGCCCGTGAACGTCCACGTCACGTGACCGCCGCCTTCCGCACCCGTCACGCTGAGGAGCTGGAGGTCCGACGACACGATTGCGCTCCCCTGTGGCTGCGCGGCCGCGCGGTCTACCGACAGGAGAGAAAACAGGATGACGAGGAGCAGAAACATCCGCAAGGGCGGAGCCATTGCTGCGGCACGGCCAGAGGCTGCTTAAAAGGCTTGTTGCGTGAGTCTCGCGGCGCGCACGTGCTTCAAGAAAGGTTTATCCCCGTACCGCCAAATCCCATGGCGATGCTCCCGGAGGAGCTCTCGAAGATTCTCGGTTCAAGTGTGGATCTCGAGAAGGAATACGAGAAGGTCGCCCGGACCCTCGAATCGATCGGGCTGTCCAGCTACGAGGCCCGGGGATACGTCGCGCTGGTCGCGCACGGGTTTGGGAGCGCGGAGGCAATTGCGGAGACGGCGCGGATCCCGCGCACGAGCGCATACAAGGTGCTGCAATCCCTCTGCCTGAAAGGTTTCGCGATTTCCACCAGAGGGCGGCCGACGATTTTCAAGCCAGAAAGCCCCTCCAAAATCAAGGAGAAGGTGACGGAACACATCTCCGAAACGTTCGACAGGCTCGATCTGCTGCACGAAATCCTCCGGGACAAGGGGGAGCCGCAGCTCGTCTACACGGTTGCGGGCAAGGCGCGCGTGCTCGGGAAAGTCGGGGAACTCCTCGACACGTGCACGGACACGTTCATCATCGCGACGCCGACGATGCACGAAATCCGGGAGAACCTGACGAAGAAGCTTGACAGCGCGATCGATCGCGGCATCCGACTCACGATCATCACTGAGCCGCTGCAAAAGGTCCCGGAGGGCGCTCACACCTACTGGAGAAAGGGGCTGATCGCCACGGACATCATCGCGGACGGCGAGAAGGCGCTCATCGCCTCGCCCGACCTCCAGGCGTGCGGGTACACGGACAACGCGAACCTCGCGAAGCACCTGGAGAACTTCCTTCACATCCTGATGGAACAAATGCCGCCGAAGGCGTGACCGCAAAAATCGTCTTATACCGGCGGCCCCGTGGGTGCGAACCGTGGATTTCGACGTCGTCGTGATCGGCGCAGGCCCCGTCGGTGGGTTTGTTGCGGGTCACATCGCGGCCCGCGGGCATCAGGTCGCCCTCGTCGAGGAACACCGGGAGGTCGGGGAACCCGTTCAGTGCGGCGGCCTCATCACCCCGCGGGTGTTCGACCTCGTCCCCGGGAAGGAGACGGTCGTAAACGAAGTGCACGGCGCCGAGATTTACTCTCCCTCGGGACGTTCCCTGCGAATCGATGCCCGGCGGACGGAGGCGGTCGTCGTCGATCGGGCGATGTTCGACCGCGCGATTGTGAAGCAGGCGTTGAAGCAGGGCTCGCACAGCCTCCTTGGGACCAAGGCGCTCGCGGGCCGCTACGCGAAGGGGGGCGTCGAAGTCGTCGTCGCCCGTAACGGGAAGCAGGAGACGATCACCGCCAAACTCCTGATTGGGGCGGACGGGGTCCAGTCGAACGTCGCGAAGTGGTTCAAGATTTTTCGCCCCCGGTACATCCTGCCCGGCTTCGAGGTCGAGATGACCGGAGTCGAAGGCGATCCCGGGTTCGTGAAGTTGTTTGTCGGGCAGAACGTCGCCCCGGGCTTCTTCGGATGGATCATCCCGTCCGGAGACGGCCGCGGCCGCGTCGGCCTGTGCGTGAAGGAAGGCAACGCGTTCGAGTACTACCGGCGGATGGTGCGCGACGGTCCCGCGAAGGCGTTCGTGGCACGCGCGCAGCCCCTCCTGTACATCGCGGGCGGCATTCCGCTCGGGTTCCCGCGTCGTACGTACGCGGACCACGTGATGGTCGTGGGCGACGCCGCGTGCCAGGTGAAGGGCACGAGCGGCGGGGGCATCTACGCGGGCCTTCGCTGCGCGATGCACTGTACGAACACGGCCCTCGACGCCCTCGAGCGGGACGACTTTTCCGCGCGGCAGATGCGCCGGTACCACCGCGCGTGGAGCCGAACCGTCGGCAAGGAACTGCGGAAGGACCTCGCGATCTTCGAGTCGTTCATCCTCCTGAAGGACAAGCAGTTCGAGGAGCTGTTCGACCTGTTCGACAAACCCGCGATGATCGAGATCATCGAGCGGTACGGGGACATCGACTTCCCCTCGAAGCTCGGATGGCGCCTCCTGCGGGAGGAACCCCGACTCCTCAAGTACGCGGGGAAGGCGTTGCGCCCGATGCTCCCCCGCCTTGGCGGCTGACTACAGGGAATACCACTGCGCCTCGACGGGCAGGAGACACTCCCGTCCCTCGAGCGCGTCCGCGAGCGCCTGGCGGTTGTCC
>JACQPO010000197.1 GCA_016207545.1 Methanobacteriota archaeon
CGCGCCCCGAGCGCGAACTCCTTCTTCACACGCGGCTTGTACTTCGTCTCCAGCTCGTGCACGAAAATTCTGAGTTCGTTCACCGCCGCCGCGTTCGTCCGCTCCACGAGGCGGCGGACGGGGGGCGACGCTTTCGCGAGATGTTGCGGCAGTTCCCGTTCGTACTGGTCCGCGATCCCGCGGGCCGCCATCTCGCCCATCTCGTACTTCGTCTCCGCGAGGCGCCGCTCGGCGGTCTGGCGGAGCTGACGGAGGAATCGGGACACTTGGGTCTGGAGCTTCGCGACTGCGCGCAAGCGGCGGTCGAGGGGCGCATAGTTCCGCAGCAGGTAGTTCAGGACGCTGAGACGGAAGAGGAAGTACGTGGGCAACGTCGTCGGGTCTCGGGCATCCTCCAGGTCCCACCGTTCCGAGAGCAACATGCCCCGCAGCACCCCCAGCTCGAGCCGCATGGACGGGGAGGGGTTCGCGCGCGCCTCGAACCGGTCGAGCGCCTTAAGGTGGCGGTCGACCTGCGCAACCCGCCGGCGTACGGCCGGCGGGGAGTAGCTCGGGAGCATGCCGTCGTACGCATGCAGGCCCACACTTGCCGCTCCCGTCGGGTGGAACTCCCTCCGGGCTTCCAAGATTTCCTTCGCGATCGCCCTGAACGTTTCCTTCGTCCCCCGCCGCGCCACGCGCGCACCCCCCGGGGGAATCCCGTCCTGGGATAAGGTTGCGCGCCTCCCTGCGGCCAAACCCTTAAGTGGAAACCTCAGGTTCCGCGCTTCCCCGAGGGACGCGCATGACCGTGGAAGAGCAGCTCATCTGCCGGTTGACGACCGTGGGCCGGGCGGACAAGGTGTTCGCGGAGGAGACCGCGTCGGAGCATCAGCCGCGGGACCGGCAGTTCCACGTGAAACACATCCGGCTCGACCTCGGATTGGACCTCGCGAAGCGCACAATCGCCGGGACATCCACGCTGACCCTCACGCCTATTAACGACGGGTTGCGGGCCGTCGACCTCGATGCCGTGGACCTGACGATCCGCGGCGTCCGAGGGGAGGGGAAGGCGCTGCCGTTCGACCACCGAGACGGTCTGCTCACCGTCAAGCTGCCGCGGGCGTACAAGGCGGGAGAGGAGTTCACGCTCGCCGTCCGGTACGCCGGAAAGCCGAGGAAGGGGCTGTTCTTCATCGGCCCGGACAAGGACTATCCGAAAAAGGAGCCGCAAGTCTGGACGCAGGGCGAGGCGGAGGATAACAAGTTCTGGTTCCCGTGCTACGAGGCGCCGAACGATCGGATGACGTCGGACGTCCTCCTGACGGTCCCGAAAGGCTGGGTCGCGGTCTCGAACGGGCGACTCGTCGCCCTGCGGGAGGCGAACGGGGGCCGCCTGTTCCACTGGCGGCAGGACGTGCCCCACGTGAACTACCTGATCGCCCTCGCTGCGGGGCGGTACGAGATTGTGGAGGAGGAGTGGGACGGCGTCCCGCTCCAGTACTACGTCCCGAGGGGCGCTTCGAAGCTCGTACCGCTCGCCTTCCGCGAGACGGGCAACATGATGGACTTCTTTTCCAAGGTCACGGGACAGCAGTATCCGTATCCGAAGTACGCGCAGGTCGTCGTCACGGACGCAACGTTGGGAGGCATGGAGAACACGAGCATGACGACGGTGATCGAGACGACCCTCCACGACGAGCGGGCGCGGCCGAACTACGAGACGGAGGGACTTGTCTCTCACGAACTGGCCCACCAGTGGTTCGGGGACTACGTGACGATGAAGGCGTGGCCCCACCTGTGGCTCAACGAGGGCTTCGCGGACTACTTCGAGGAACTTTGGTACGAGCACCGGTTCGGGAAGGACATGTTTCAGCTCCGGATGATGAACGAAGCGCAGGGATACCTCGAGGAGGACGCGAACAACTACCGTCGCGCGATCGTCACGACGAAGTTCCACAGCCCGGAGGACATGTTCGATGCCCACACGTACCAGAAAGGTGCGTGCGTCCTCCACATGCTGCGCTACGTGCTCGGCGACCCGTTGTGGTGGAAGGCGATTCGGCACTACGTGCGCAAGCACGGGATGCAGGTCGTGGAGACGAACGACTTCAGGCTCGCCATCGAGGAGGCCACGGGCCGGTCCCTCGACTGGTTCTTCAACGAGTGGGTGCACAAGGCGGGTCACCCGGAGTTCGAGGTGTCGTGGGCCTACGATGATGCCGCCAAACTTGTGGCGGTGACGGTGAAACAGAAGCAGGAGGTGAAGGACCTCACGCCCCTCTTCCGCACGCCCGTGGAGTTCCTCGTCGCGAACGGGAAGGCGGCGAAGCGAGAGAAGGTCGAAATTACGGAGAAGGAGCAGACGTTCCACATCCCACTCCGAGCGAAGCCGGACATGGTCCTGTTCGACCCGGACAACTGGGTTCTCAAGAAACTGACGTTCGAGAAGAGCAAGGAAGAGCTGTTGTACCAGGTCGAAAAGGGGCCGACGATCGCCGCGCGGGTTCAGGCGTGCGAGGGTCTCGGGAAGATCTTGCATGACGAGAAGGTGATCGAGGCGGTGCGGCGAGCCCTCACGAAAGACACCTTCTGGGGCGTGCAGCGCGCGGCCGCGAAAGCCCTCGGGGAGATTGGGACGGAGGAGGCGAAACGCGTCCTCCTTACGCACGGGGTCAAGCACACGGAGCCAAGGGTGCGCCGCGGGGTCGCCGAGGCACTCGGGAAGTTCCGCGAGGACGACGAGGCGCTCGAGGCGCTCGTCCGGCTGTACGCGAAGGATCCGAAGTACTACGTGGCCGCGAGCGCGGGGAGAGCAATCGCGGAGACGCGGCACCCGAAGGCCCTCGATGCGATTAAGAAGGGAATGGATCGACGGAGCCATGCGGAAATCATCACCCGCCTTGCCCTCGCCGGAATCGCCTCATTGCGGGACCCCGAGGGCATCCCTGTGTGCAAGGCGTGCGCGAAACGGGGGAAGCCGACGTTCGTCCGCATGGCCGCCACCGACGCGCTCGGGAAGCTCGGGGACTACCTAGAGAACCGCCGCCAGGAGATCCGGGAGTTCCTCGCCCCCCTCCTGCGGGACCCCCAGATGCACGTGCGGAACGCGACGTGTGGCGCCCTCGCCCAGCTGGGCGACCCCGCCGCGATTCCAGAGCTACAAAAGGTAGCGCAATACGATATCATGGGTATGACGCAGCGCGCGGCCCGACGGGCGATCCGGAAGATTCGCGACCGCCAGGCGGAAATCGGGAAGAAGAGCGAGTTCGCCGCCGACGTCGACAAGCTGAAGGATGACAACCTGAAGCTCCAGCAACGACTCGCGAAGCTCGAGAGCCAGCTCCAGGCAATCGTGAAGAAGCGGAAGTAGGGGATGCGGCTCAAATAGGCGCGCGAACATCCGGCTTGGCGTATTCGCGGGTCGCAGTGAGGCGATGGCGCTCACGTGGGACGAGTTCCGGAGGGTCGACATCCGGGTCGGCCGCGTCGTGGCGGTCGACGACTTCCCGGAGGCACGCAACCCGTCGTACCGAATGACGATCGACTTCGGCCCCCTCGGCATCAAGAAGTCGTCCGCTGCGGTTCAGCCGTGGTACACGAAAGAGGACCTCCTCGGCCGTCTCGTCGTGGCGGTCGTCAACTTTCCGCCAAAGCAGATCGCGAACTTCCGGTCCGAGGTGCTCGTGCTCGGCTCCGTCCAGTCGGATGGGCGCGTGATTCTCCTCCGGCCTGACGAAGAGGGGGAGCGTGGCGCGCGGATCGCGTAGCGTGCGCATCAGGCGGCTGCGCCTCGCGGACCATCCCGCCGTGGTCGGGCTCCTGCGCGCGGCGGGCATGACTCCACGGACGCGGGGCCGCGACGGCCGCGCCGCGTTCGCCCGCCAGTTGCGCTCGAACCGGACGCGGTATCTCGGGGCGTTCGACCGAACTCGGCTCGTGGGCGTCGTGCTCGGGACCCACGACACCCGCAAGGGATGGATCAACCGGCTCGCCGTCCACCCGGGGTACCGCCGACGGGGCGTCGCGACGAGGCTCGTGCGGGAGTGCGAGCGCACCCTCCGGAAGGCGGGAATCGAGATGTTTGCGGCGCTCATCGAGGGGGACAACGCGGCGTCGGAGGCGTTGTTCCGGAAGCTCGGCTACGACACCGGACGGCTGATCTACGCGCGGAAGAAGCTGCGTCCGGACGTGTGACGCTCGCGCGAGGTGCGCGTCACTTGAGCAGGCCGACGGCCTTCCCCGCCCGCTCGAAGGCGTTCAGCGCCTCGTCGAGGTCTTCCCGCGACAGCCCCGCGTTCATGATCGTCCGGATCCGCGCCTTGTCCCGGGCGACCATTGGAAATACGATCGGGAGCGCGAAGACCCCGAGGTCGAACAACCGCTCGCTCAGCCGCTTCGCGACGGAGGCCTCTCCGCACATCACGGGCGTGATCGGCGTCGCGCTGTTCCCGACGTCAAATCCGAGGGAGACGAGCTCTTTCTTGTAGTACCGCGTGTTCTCCCACAGTCGCTCCACGTGCCACGGTTCCGTCTCCAGCACGTCGATCGCCGCGATGCACGCGGCGGTGACCGCGGGCGGGTGGGACCCGCTTAGGAGCCAGGTGCGCGACTTGTTCAGCGCGTAGTTGCGGAGGTCGTTGGAGCCCGCGACGTAGCCGCCGACGACGCCGAGGGCCTTCGAGAACGTCCCGAGCTCGACGTGGATTTTCTCCTCGACGTGGAAGTGAGACGCCACGCCACGGCCGCCGTCCCCGAGCACGCCCTCTCCGTGGGCGTCGTCGATGAACACCATCGCCCCGTACTCCTCCCCGAGCTTCGCGATCTGGTCGACGGGGGCGATGTCCCCGTCCATGGAGAAGACGCCGTCGCTCACGATCAGGAGTTTCGTGAACTTCGGGTCCGCCTCCTTGAGCGCCCGTTCCAAGTCCGCCGCGTCGTTGTGGCGGTAGATGAACCGGAACGCCTTCGTGAGCCGAACGCCGTCGATGATGCTGCCGTGGTTCAGCTCGTCCGTGAAGATCGCATCGCCCTCCCCGACCAACTGGGGGATGAGTCCTGCATTCCCGGCGAAGCCGCTCACGTAGAAGAGGGCGGCCTCGCGGCGCTTGAACCGCGCGATCCGTCGCTCCAGTTCCTCGTGCAAGTTCATGTTGCCCGCAATCGGCCGGACGCTGCCGCTGCCCGCGCCGTGGGTGTCGACCGCGCGCTTCGCGGCGTCCTTAATCCGCGCGTGGTTCGAGAGGTTCAGGTAGTTGTTCGAGCAGAGCATGATGACGGACCGACCGTCCACAATCGAGCGGGGCGCGGACGGCCCCTGCAGCACGCGGAGCTTCCAGTCGAGGTCCGCCGCGACGAGCTTCTCGTACTCCTCCCGCATCCACGCCGTCGGACGTCGCTTTTCCATAGGATCACCTCACGGAAGGAGCGCGACCTTGCCGCAGTCCCCGGAGCGCATGAGCTCCATCGCGTCCGCGATGTCGTCGAGCGGGAACTTGTGCGTGACGACGGGCATCAGGTTGAGGCCGGACTTGAACAACCCCTGCATCCGGTACCAGTCCTCGTACATGCGGCGTCCGTGGATGCCGTACATCGAGCCCCCCTTCGTGATGAGGCCGTTAACGTCGACCTTGATCGGCTTCGGGAAGATGCCGAGCAGGTGGATTCCGCCCGCCGGTTTCAGGACCTTGATTGCCTGCGCGAGGGCCTCCTCGCTGCCGGACATCTCGAGGACCTCGTCGACCCCCTGTCCGTCCGTCTCGCCCAGGATGACCTCCACGGGGTCCTCCTCGCTCGACTTGATGATGCGGTCTGCGCCGAGCTTCTTGCCGAGCTTCAGGCGGTACTCGTTCCTGTGCCCGACCGCGAAGATCCGCTTCGCGCCGATGTGGCGGCACAGGGCGACGGCCATGAGGCCGATGGGGCCGAGGCCGAAAATAGCAACGTCCCTTGCGGGCACGTCGCCATTAAACACCGTGTAGACCGCGTTCCCGAACGGGTCTTGGATCGTCGCGTACTCGAGCGGCAGGTCCGAGTCGTTCTTGATCAGGTTTTTCTCCGGCACCGCCAGGTACTCCGCGAACGCCCCGGGGCGGTCGATGCCGATGATCGTGACGTTCGCACACACGTGCGCGTTCCCCGTGCGGCATTGGTAGCAGTGGCCGCACGCAATGTGGCCTTCCCCGCTCACGTAGTCCCCGACCTTCGCCCACGTGCATGCGGGTCCGACCTCGACGACCTCGCCCGCCCACTCGTGGCCCTGGATGAGGGGCGTCTTGATTCGGGTCTGGGACCACGCATCCCATTCGTAGATGTGCATGTCCGTCCCGCAGATCGAGGATATCTTGACCTTGACGAGGACCTCGTCGGGCGCGATCCTGGGGACGTCAGTCGTCTTGAGTTCGATGCTTCCAAACGCGGGCTTCGTCTTCACCGCGGCCCTCATCGTGCCCTTCACAAGCCTGGCCCCCCGGGGTTGGCCCGCGTTATCGATGCCGCGTATTTAGGCTTACGTGTGTACCCTATCCGCGAATCGGGTGCACCTTCATCTCTCGATATCCTTGGACGACAAACAAATACTCCTTCTGCGCGAACTCGCGGTCGAGTTCCAAATCGCCCGTATCGACACGCAAGTCCGGCGTGTGGCGCAACTTGTCGGGCGTCGCGACGACGACCACGTTGCGCAAGCCGATGCGCCGCAGGACTGCCGGCGAAAGTTCGAGGTTCCCGCGGCCGAGGATGAATCCCTGCGCGCCGATTGGGCTGAGCACAAGCTTCGCGACTGGATGCGCATCGAGGAGCCGGAGGATGGCGGCCTCGTCTAAGTCCGCCGCCACGAGCGTCTTCCCCTTCGCCGCGTCGATGCCGAGGAGGGTGCCGCCAGCCCCGAACCGCTGCTTGACGCGATGGAGCGTTCCGCCGGGGCCCAGCAGGTACAGGGTGTCCGGCGCCTGGTCCATCTCTTCCAGCAGATACTCCGCAATCCCGTCCCGCGCGTCCTCCTCTGTCGCGGCCTCGAACATGAGTTTGCCCGTCTGGATTAACGTGGGCTCGTGGAGCGTCTTCGCGGTTGCGTAGAGGCGGACGACCCATTCCCCCTCGCGGTACTTGTCCTCGTCGAGGTCGAGGATCTCCGCATCCACGGTGGCGGTGTGGCCCCCGACGAAGTCCGCCAGGATTGCCGCCACGCTCTCGGGGTGGAGGCCGAACACCGCGCTGTGCATCTTCACGCCGGAGGGCACCCCGACGATTGGGACCACGGAGCCCACGATGGACGCGATGTCCCGCGCGGTGCCGTCGCCGCCAACGAACACGATGAGGTCGACGCCCCGACCGAGGAACGCCCTGCACGCCTTCCTCGTGTCCTCCTCCGTCGTCGGCGGTTGGCATCGATAGACGACGTCGTGACCGAGGCCGGCCGCGTTGAGCGCATCCTCGCCCATCGGTCCGCTGCACGTCAGCCACGTCAGCAATCTCGCCTGCGGTTTCGCCGCCAACGCGCGAAGCATTTCCGCCGCTTTCGCGGGGGCCACGGGCGTCGCGCCGCGCCGAACGGCCTCGTCGGCGACACCGTCCGTCCCCTTGAGTCCGACGCGGCCGCCCAAGCCGGCCACGGGGTTGACGAGGAATCCGATGCGGGCCACGCGGTGGTCAAGGGTGGGGGCCTATTTGGCGGTTGGCGAGGGAGGCCGACTCATCGGTAACGTCGAGAGACCTCGAGCAACGCGGTGAGCACCTCTTCCGCGTGCCGCTCGACCCGTACCTCCGGGAAAATCCGGCGGATAATCCCGTGTTTGTCGACGAGGAACGTGACCCGTTTCCAGAACACCTGTTTGCCCGCGCGAATCTCAGGTACGCCGAGCTCCCCGCCAAGCTTTCCCTGCGCGTCGCTGAGGAGCGGGAAGTTTAGGTTGTTCGCCTCGCTGAACGCCCTGTGCTCCTCCGTCGTCTGGCGGCTCACGCCGAGCACCTGCGCGTCGAGGTCGCGGAGGTTCTGCAGGCGATCGCGAAACGCGCACGCCTCCTGCGTGCATCCCGCCAATTCCGGGAACGGCGCGTCGTTCTTCGGGTAGAAGTACAGGACGACGTGCTTCTTCGCGCGGAACTCCCCCGGGCTCATCGGCCGGCCGCGGGTCGAGGGGAGGGCGATGTCCGGCATCGGGTCCCCGGGCTTCACCTTGATCGCGCCGACTTCGCGGAGCACGGACGGGCGAAGGCACTCCGTTCTCATGAACCCGCGCAGGGAAGCGTCAGGCGAGGCGGAGGTGCACGAGGTACCCGATGGCCGCCGCCAGAGGGATTATGAACAGGATAGGGGCGAGGGCGAGGGACGCGGCCAACCCGGTTGCGATGCCGAGTTGAATCACCGCAAGCTCGTTCTTCGTCACGCTGTCGGGGTCCGCGGGCCGCGTCCTTGCATGGGCAAACAGGGCGAGGGACGCGAACGGCACGGCGGGCAGGAAGAGGGGCGACCACAGGGAGAGGACAGCGAACGCGAGGAGGGCGGAGACAGCATAGGCCACGGTGTACGCTTGGCCCAGCTCCCGCCCGAGGAACGCAATCGTCGTCCGCTTCGGCGGCGTCGCCGCGAGATCGGTCTCCACGTCGAGGTAGTGATGCATGAGGAGCATCGCAACGCACACGCACGCGTACCCGACGGCCGCGATCCACGCGGCGGGGGACAACGTGAGGGTCTGCACGTAGTATCCGCCGAGGGCGCAAAGCAGGACGCCCAGGAATCCGCCGGCAAGCTCCCCCGCGAACGGACGATACGCGGTCCGGATCGGCGGCATCGTGTACGCGATGCCAGCAAGGTAGCCAGGGAGCACGAACGCAATCAGGGTCCAAGAGCGCGTCGCGAACAGATACAAGGAAAGGATCCAGATGAGCGCGCTCGACACCGCGAAGACGAGCCATAGCGCTCGAACCGTCAGCAACCCTCGATTCAGCACCTTGCTTCCGCCGGAGAGGAGGCGCGCGGCGGGCATGCGATCCGTGCCGCTCTTCCAGTCGAAAATCTCGTTCACCGCATGGGTCTCGAAACCCTGGACGAGCATCGCAATCGTCAGCGTCGTCAAGTAGAGCGCCCAGTCCAGCTTCCCGTGTTCGAAGTGTGCAAGGGCCGTGCCGAGCGTGACCGCCGTGTACGACCATAGGAGGACGGGGATGAGGCGAAACTCGAGAAAGACGCCGAGCACGCCGCGACGGGACACGGGTCCCAGTACGTCGCAGCGGGCCTTCACCGTTTGCCCCACTCCCAAATAGAAACTTCTTGTAGCGCGACCGCCATGGTCGCGCGGTCCTCGTGGACAAACGGCTGTGGCATCTGATCGTCGGGACGCGGGGTGGGCTGAACCGTGCAAAAATTATCCACTTGCTTCACGACCGTCCGTACAACGCAAACGCCCTCGCGGCCGCGCTGCAGCTCGA
>JACQPO010000205.1 GCA_016207545.1 Methanobacteriota archaeon
AGGCGGTCCATCGGAAACAGGTTCCGACCGGGTCTGATGGTATAAAGGATTGGCGAGCAGATTATCACGGGTGGTAACCGCATCCTTTTTGGGAGCTCCGTCCTTCCGGCCGTGGTGTCCCTCGGGTTCGCCCTCGTCCAATCCTTCTGGTTCTTCCTCCCCGCGTACGTGGCGAACCCGGCGGCGGTCCTGTTCGGCGGAGGCGCGCCAATTGATGGCGGACGGGTCCTCGGGGACGGGCAACGCCTGTTCGGAGACGGCAAGACGTGGCGGGGCTTCGGCGGCGGCGTGTTCGTCGGCATTCTCGTCGGGCTCGCGCAGTGGGGCGTCGCCCTGGCGGTCGAGCCGGAGTTGTCCTGGGGCACGTTCCCCGCGGGCCTCCTGCCGATCCTCGTGTTGCCGATTGGCGCGCTGCTCGGCGATCTCTTGGGCTCGTACGTGAAGCGCCGCCTCCGGAAGGCGAAGGGCGCGCGGACGCCCGGGCTCGACTGGTACGACTTCTACCTCGGCGCGTTCGCGCTCCTCGTCGTGGCGGACTACCCGTTCTTCGCGACGTACTACGCGCGCGGCGACGCGATCTTCGGCCTCGCGTTCGTCACCGTTATTACGCCGATCCTCCATCGCACCGTGAACATCCTCGGGCACAAGATGGGGAAAAAGGACGTGCCGTGGTGAACGACCGGGAGTTTGTCGCAGCGCTTCGCGGCTGTGGCGCGGTGCAGTTCGGCACGTTCACCCTCGCGTCCGGAAAGACGAGCGACTACTACGTGGACATCAAACGGGTGACGCGGCCGGACCTGTTGCGGGAAATCGCGCGGCGGATGGCGCCGCACGTGCGCGGCTGCACCCGCATCGCGGGCGTCGAGCTCGGGGCCGTCCCAATCGCGGTCGCGCTCGCCCTAGAAACGGGGCTGCCGTTCGTCATCGTTCGCAAGGAAGCGAAAGAGCACGGCACGAAGCGTCCCTACGAGGGCGAGATGGCGAAAGGCGAGCGCGTCGTGTTCGTCGAGGATGTCGTTACGACGGGCGGCACGCTCGTGCGAGCGATCGAACGGCTGCGCGCGGAGGGGGCTCTTGTCGAGCGCGCGGTCACGGTCGTCGATCGGGAGGAAGGCGCGAAGGAGGCGCTCGCGAAGGCGGGAATCGAACTCGTCCCGCTCCTTCGCGCGGCGGACCTGCGCAGGATGGGAGAAACTTCATAATGGGCACGGGCGCATGGGAGCCCGTGCGCGTGCTCCTCCTGCTGGGCCTCCTCTCCCTTCTCGTCCTCATCCCGTTCCCGAGTCCGGCGGCGGCCGCCAAGGATTGGACGGTCCTCGTGTACCTCGACGGGGACAACGATCTGGAGCGCGCCGGAATCCTGGATTTCCTCGAGATGGCGTCGATTGGTTCCGGGGACCGCCTGAACATCGTCGTCCAGTTCGATCGGGCGGTCGGGTTCGACACGCAGTTCGACGACTGGACCACCGCCAAGCGATTCTACGTCACCCCGGGGATGGTGCCGTCCGCCGCGAACGCGTTCGCGGACTTGGGCGAGGTGAACATGGCGGACCCCGCCACCCTCGCCTCGTTCATCACGTGGGGCATCACGAACTACCCGGCGCGGTACTACTTCCTCATCCTCTGGGACCACGGGGACGGATGGCAAGGCGTCGTCGTAGACGACGACCCCGTTCCCGGCGACCGGTTGACGTCCGCGGAACTCCGCACCGCGGTCGGCGGGGCCGTCACCGCGAACGGACGGCGGATCGACTTGCTCGGGAACGACGCGTGCCGCATGTCGATCGAAATCCAGTACGAGCTTGCGGGCTACGTCGACTACTTCGTCGGGAGCGAAAAGGACGAGCCGCTGGACGGCTGGCCGTACGACTCGTTCCTGTGGGCCCTCGCCGCCGACCCGTCCCTGTCTCCCGCCCAAGTGGGCTCCCTGCTCGTGGACCGCTACGTGGCGAGCTACGAGAACACGTCCCCGTACAGCGTCACGCTCAGCGTCGTGAACGCGGCGGCGCTCCGGCCGCTCGTCGCGAGCCTCAACGGGTTCCTCGACGAGCTGGACCTCCACCAGCCGTACTTCACCGCCGAGGTAATCTCCGCGAAAGAGGCCACGGAGCGCTACGAAATTGGCGGCCTCGCGGGGGGCTTGGAGTACGACCTGTACCATTTCGTGGAAAACCTACTGGAGCGAATCCCGAGCCGACGCCTGGAGCGACGCGGCATGGACCTCCTCGGCGCGATTTCGGCCGCGGTCGTGTACGAGCGCCACTGGGACAACCCAAACGCGATCAACGGGGTGAGCGCGAAGGACGCGCACGGGATTTCCCTGTGGTTCCCCGCGTCCGGCGGCGATCCCGGCTACGAGGCGCTCCGGTTCAGCGCGGACGGCCGATGGGACGAGTTCCTGCGCACGTACACGCTGGGCTCCCGCCCGCAGGTCGTCGCGAACGTGGGGGCGGTCGCCGTCGACACGACGGGGGACTCGTATTTCGACAAGATCGTGCTCACGTTTGAGCCTGCCGTGGACGGCACGATGGCCGTGGACCTCTACCGAGAGGGCCTCTACGTGCTGAGCCGGGACTACACGGTCATGGCGAACCGGGCGGAGGAGGTCCGTTTCCCGTTCGCGATCGGCGGGCTGTACGAGGTCACGTTCTACCTGTTCAACGGCACGGACCTGGTCAACCTCACGATCGCGCGCGACCTCGTCGTCCATGAGCTCATCCCGTTCCGCGGGATCGTGACCGGGGCGGACGGGAAGCCGTTCACGGGGGCGTCGGTGACGCTCGTCCACCTCGCCAGCGGCCGTCGGATGAACGCGACGACGTCGGACAGCGGCGTCTACCGTCTCCTGGTCCCGTATCCGACGTGGTTCCGCGACGGGGACGGCGTCGCCCTCGAGGTCCACGCCGGCGAGTTGGAGACGCGAATCACGTTCAACGCGACGATTCCGCCGGAGCGGGCGTTCAACCGCGACGTGTTCCTGAACACGGCGGACCTCACCCTGTATCGTCTCGCGATCGCCCTCCTCCTCTTCCTCACGATCTCCGCGCTCGCGCTCGCCATCTACTACTGGCAGCGGTTCCGGCGGTTCAAGGCGATTCCGTAGCCCCGGGTGCCGACGTTCGTCGCTTCTGGAACGGGCGCGCAATCTTTCGTGGGTCCTGATCGCGAATGCGGCGGACGAGGACAGGCACCTCCGCGTCCGTGTACAGTTCGTCGTAGCTCTCCGGCGGTAGCCGCTCCGCGACCGGTTTCGGGGCCACGAGCACGAACACGAGTTCCGCGGAGTGTTGGTCGAGGAACCGTGTGTGGCGTTCGACCGCGCCGCCCCCCGGCGTGTACGACAAGCACGGCTCCACGAGGAACAGGATCGGGCCGCGGTGCGCGACGATTGCCGGATCGTACCGTGTGACCTTGCCCGTCTCCATGCGGACGCGGTAGTGGAGCACGCGGTGCTCGTGCGCGACGCCCCGCCGCTTCATCTCCTCGCAGATCGACGCCTCGAGCTTCGTCTTCGACCGATGCCCACGCTTCGCCACGCACCCCGATGCGCGGCGGGGGATGTGAGGCTACCGCTCGTCCGCGAGCAACTCCTCCGGCGCGTACGCGGCGTGGTATCCGATGCCCGTCCCCGGGTAGTGCCCCTCCCGCGCGCTGGAGGTCGTGAGGTCCGGCTCCCCACGCAGGTCCACGGTCGGGGCGTCGTCCACGCGGCGGCACGCCGCCAGCAGCCGTTCCTCCGTGTACCCGAACGGTGCGAGCAACGTCTCCCCCGCGCGGCACACGAGGCGCACGTACGCGTGCGCGTCCGGCGCCTCCTCCCCGGTGAGGAACTCCGCGACCCGCACCTTCCGCTCCGCTTCCTTGTTCGCCTCGTCGAGGACGACGTACCGCACGTACTCCCCGGGCTCCACGGTGAACCCGCGCTTCTCCAGTTGGCGCAGCGCCGCCACGGTCGCGGTCATCACGAGGTACTCCTCGAGCTTCCGCGTCACCGTCTTCGTGACCACGAGGTCCGCGAGGGGTACGCGGTTCCCCCGGAGTGCTTTGGCGGCGCAGCGGATCAGGTCGACGCACCGCGGGAGGGTCGCGCGGAACTCGTCCGCCGTGCGGGCCTTCGCGAGTTCCTTCAGGAGGAGGGTTTGCACCTTGTTCACGACGCCCGGCGTGTCGTGCTTCCGCAGCTCGATGCCGCGGAGCTTGAACTCCCCGTTCTCAAACAGCCCGTAGTACCGGTTCAGGGCGCCGATGCCCGTCGTCTTGCACGGGAGGAAGACGATCCACCGGTACGTGCCCTCGAGGTCGATCGGGAAACCGAGGTCGCCGTTCAGGTGCTCGATCAGTTTGCGCACGTCGCCCGCTCTGGCGGTGGGACGAAGCCACAGCGAGTCGACGATGCCGTGGACGACCTCGTACCCGTGGTGCTCCGCAATGCGCATGGAGTCTAGGAGGAGGTCGCGGGCGTACGCGTTGATCGCCTCGTGGCACTCGATGCGGCCGAACCGCGCGTTTTTGTATCCCTGGTACCCGAAACACTGGGAGGCGAATACTCCATCCGTCGTCACGAAGCCATACAAGTCTTCTGCGACTTCGAAACAGTAGACGTATGGTTTCTCGTAGGGCACTGTCTCAACCGACTGAACTGGAAGGTAGCGGAATTCCTCGTCTCCCTTCTCACCCCTCGGTTTCGTCGTCAGGCTGCCAGCATGCTCACGATGACGATCCTTCAGCCATAGTTTCTCACGAATCTCAGTTGTTCTGAGGTGCACGTAGTACAGCGGAAAGCGGTTCTTTGCCTTGGCAGTTCCGAACCGGACCCGCAAACCCAATGTCAGGGCCAGAAAACCCACCTGACAGACAAACTGTGGATTCGCACTTGCAATGTTTGACCAATCCTTCCCGTCGTTCACGTAGCCATCACTTGCGATCAAGCCGCCAATGTATGCCCAGCGGGTCCTCTCATCGCCATTCAGGACACACGGCGGAATCACAAGCTTTCCAGTCTTCGCCGACCATCCGACATCGAGAACTCGTTGCAGAATTTCCTTCAAAGCGATGCTATTGACTTGAAGGACCCATATGTTCGCCTTCTTCTCCTTGAACACTCGCCCGATTAGGCGGAACTTCTGGAAGACGATGTCAAGCAATTTCCCGACCATTTCCGATTCATTCATCCCTATGGCAAAACGAATCATGTTCCCGCTAACGCTTCCGTCACCCACGTAGAAGCCAAGCAGGAATCCCAGATCCTCGTCGATCTCGAGTCGTGCCGGGACGAATTGCATCTTCCCGCCAAATCGCCAAGTCCGACCGATTTCTAGGTCGTCCCAAGCCTCCCGCGAAAGTGATAGAAGTCCGAGATACTTCAATGGCAGAATTCCACTCTTGCGCCACAGCCAGATTGCGCGATAGGTGTAGCCGTCATTCAGCGCCATTCGAAGAATCAGGTCATAGTTCTCGGCAATTGCATTTTTCAGCGCTTCCCCGCCCCTCACCCGCCATAGGAAGAGGTCTTTCCTCGGGGCCTTGTCTAGCAACTCGCGTGCAAGATTAAGCGATGCGGTGGCTGAAGGCGCCAGACGTACTCTCCTCGGAACCGGAATCAGGTCGCCTGGAATCAATTCCTCTGCACGTTTCATGGTAAAGGCAGGAGAGCCTTCAAAAACGAAGAACTGGTGGTTCGGCGTGACAAGGAGCTCTCGACCCCCTTCAATTTTCACCCTAAGGAGATTCCCGGGAGCTCGTGCTTTCATAACCTTGGCGACTCGCTTTTCGACCGGCTGGCGGTTCGAGTCGTAACCGAACACGCGTACGTCGTCCTCGCACTCGGCGATTCCGCTTTCGGCGGGGAGGTAGCGGTTTACGATGGTATCAATTCGATCGAAACGCCATTTGCCTCCCCATCGATAGGGGATGACAGTATCTTCGCTGAAACAAGTAACGAGGGTCCACTTCAGAATCGTATCGCGCCCTTCGTACACTTCTTTCAGTGGCGAATCCTCTCTCTTCATCCGCTTGTAGTACCGCTTCCGTTCCACGAGGGGCCGCAGCACGCGGGGGATGAGGCCGAGGCGCTGCGCGCACATGTGGTACTTCAGCCCCGGCACGGGACGCTCGCCGCCCGCGCAGCACGCGCAGTCGAGTGTCTCCTGCGAGATGTTGTGGTTCACCATGATGTTCGGGTACAGGGACGCGTAGTCGACCTCGATGATCCCCTCGTGGAGGCCGACCTCCGGCTCGAAGATGAATCCACCTCGGTCCCCGAGCACGAGGTCCTCCGCGGTCTTGAACCCCTCCGGGAGGTTCTTCTTCCACAGGACGACGACGCCGTCCTTGTGCGCGAGGTTCGTCTGCATGGCCGTGATCGCGGTCCCGGGCGTGAGCCGCGCCTGCTCCTGTGGCGGCAACGTCGAAAGCCGCGACAGCTCGACGAGCCCCGCGAACCCGCTTTCCCGCACCGCGAAGTGGCCCCGGTCCAGGTGGAGGCGGCCCTTGAGCAGGTACTGGCTCGGCTTGTACACGATCTTCCCGTACGTGAAGTACGACTTGGGCGACCGCCGCCCGTGGAACCCCGGGTCGCGCCCGAGCCGGAGGTCGACGCCGAGCGCCCTCGCCTTGCCCTCGAGGAACGGCATGACGAACGCGTCGCCGCCGTCCGTGAGCACGATGTCGGGGTCGTGGTCCTCGACGAGCGCGTTGATCCCGCGCAGGATGTCCTCCTCGTCCCCGTCGACGGCATCGCCGCCAAGGCTCGCGCCCACGAGGCGGTCGTTCATCCGCGGCAGACCGGCGGGCGCGTCCACCGCCACGTCGAGCACGTCCCGCCGCAGGTCCGGGATCTCGTACTCGAGCGCGAAGTGCTCCTCGAGCGCGCGCCACGCCCCGTCGTACGCGACGAGCCCCATCGGGAAGATCCGGTGCTGCAGGAAATACCGCTGTGCGAACCGCAGGTCGACGTCGAACAGCTCGTGCTCGTAGTACCCGCCCGCGCTGTCCACAATCCGCGCGGCGTCCCACAGGTCCTCGTAGTGACGGGGCACGACCTCGAGGAGCGGCTCCGGCTCCTCGCGCGCGAGGCTCGTGCGCTTCATCATGACGCGGGTGGCGGCGACTTGGTCGAGGATTGCGAGGCGGCGTTGCAGATCCGGCAGCTCGGTGGGCGGGACTTTCACGAAAAACGACGGACGGAACGCGCGGTCCTCGATCCGGCGCACGCCGGAGGGCGTCCACAGCCAGAGGACGAGGGAATTGTGTTCGTAATCGGGATGCGCGTCGAGGATCCAACCCTGCGTTTTCTCCCCCGCTAAGGCACGGGGCTGGCGGGGATGACCGTGGGCGGGGGAGGGAGGCGAAAGTGCTCAGGGCGGCGCGACCGCGAGCTTCGCCTTCAGTTCCGCAATCTCTCGCTGCATTTCAAGAAAGATGGACAGGAACGCGGTCTCCACGGGATCGAGGTGCGCGCAATAGCTCGCCGCGGACGCGTGCTGGCGGGCGCGGTTCACGACCTCGTCGAACAGATCCCGGTCCTTCTCCCGCAGCGCGCGGCGGTAGTCCATCCACCGGTCGAGGATCGACTCAAGGTACATCCGGTACGTCGGGACCGTGCGCCCCATGAGACTCCCCCCGAGGAGACAGGGGAGGTGGGGCTTATCGCAGACGGGTGGGGATGGGTGAAAGTGGTGCGGACCGTCCCGCAGTCCCTCGACCGGTACACCTACACGGTGAACAACCCGCTCCGGTACGTCGACCCGACGGGCGAGTCGTGGTGGAACCCGTTCGACCGGGCCGCGGCCGCGCTGATTGGGACGTAAACGTTTATGTATACGTATACGTCTACGTCTAACTCAGGCGAGAGCATGCCCGTCAAGACCACGATCCTGCTCCGGGAGGACGTTCGGGAGCACCTGCTCCGGAAGGTCGGACCCCGCCGGTTGTCCGATGCGATCAACGGGATTTTGGCCAAAGCCTTGTTCCCGCGGAAGAAGTCGCTCTTCGGCGCGGACCCTTGGCTGAACACGAAGGGCCTCCGGGACGAGCGGGAGCCCCATGAAGATCTTTGACTCGTGGGCCTGGGTTGAGTACTTTCGCGGCTCCCGGGCGGGGAAAACGGTCAAGGCGATGGTCGAGGGGCCCGAGGTCCTTTTCACGCCGGCCGTGTGCCTTACGGAAATCAAAGCGAAGTACCTCGCGGAGCGCAGGGACCCCGCGGATCGCCTTTCGTTCATCAAATCTCGGACCTCGGTCGTGGATGTCGACGCTTCGGTCGCGGAGCAGGGAGCAGATCTCAAGGTTGAGCACAAGTTGCACACAGTCGACGCCCTCGTGCTCGCGTCTGCGCGAAAGGTCGGCGGGGAACTGGTAACCGGGGACAATCACTTCCGAGGACTGCCCGGGGTCCTGATGCTGTCCACGGCGGGATGAGGGTCCGCGCAAGGAAGCCCGTGAGCGGGCTGCGCATCTCCCCCGATGGCTGTCATGGTCCCTTGCCGCGTTTCCGCGCCAACCGCGTCGCGCCGTCCTCGATCGGTTCGACAAGCGGGCCACGGCCCCTCCGCCGGACCCGTTCGAGAGGGATTGCAAGAAACGAGGTCACAGCTCGAACCCTCGGCTCTCTTGACGCTGTGAACGGGCTTGCGTCCCTGGTATCGCCCATGGTGGACGAAACCGACCAAGCGAGCAATGGCTAGCCTCTAATCAGTGCAGGCAAGTCGCCGAGGAACACATCGATGTCCGGCCACCGCCACCCCCCGAGGTACGCCTCGATCGCGCGGAAGAAGTCCCGCACGAGGGGGGTGCCGAGCTGACGGATCTGCTCGTCCATCCACCGCATCGCGGCCTCGTCGCCTTGGGTGCGTCGCAGGTACGAGACGGACGACCCGCGGATGAACAGCTCCGCGAACTGCAGGTCCGCCTCCGGATACGCCCGCGCGAACGGCGCGTCCTTCGGGATTCCGTCCAGGATCGGCTGGAGGCGCGGGACGAGGTCCTTGTGGGTCCAGCTCACCTCGTAATGGAGGGCGTGGCTCAGCTCGTGCTGCGCGAGGACCTGCGCGCGCTGCGGGTCGAAGGACCACGCCACGGGGTCCCGGGAATCCAGCGGGAGCCGCGGCGGGTGGAGGAACGCGAAGTCCTCCCATGCGCTCATCGCGCCCGTGCCGCCGCCGCCCCACGGATGCGTGGGCACGGGGACGACAACCATCTTGAACTTGATCGGCCCGTACAAACGCTCGAGGAACTCCTCGATCCGCGCGCCCTCGAGCGCGTCCTTCACGTCCGCCTGCGCGAGCGTGTACTCCGCGACGTGCGCCCGTTGGAATGTCCCGAGCTTCGCGTCCTCGTAGAACGCGGCCATCTTCGCGGGCAGCTCCTTCATTCGCGCGGGCTCGTACTCCCCGACGTACTCCGGCAGCTGGGAAGAGCGGCGCACGAAAGAGACGGGGCCGGACAGCTGCGCGACGTGGCCGTACAGGAACAGGACGTCCTCCGGATTGAAGAACTCCTTGAGCCACGCGAGGGACGGGTGGTCCGCGAACGGCTTCGTGTGCTCGAGCGCGCGCACCGCGATCGGGTGGAGCTTCGTGTCCTTCGGTCCCCCGGTGAGGGTGAGGAGCATCGTGGACAGGACGTTCACGGGCTCGTTCACTTCGACGGTGATGCCCGCCATCGGGGGCGCGGGAAGGGGTCGCCCTCTATGAACCTGCCGAGCCCCGCGCATCTCTTATCGCCGCACGTGCATCGGGGGCCGTGGACGCGGAGGACGCGTTCCAGTTGCTCATCGGGGAGTACAGCCGGATGGCGGAGGTGTACGACCGCCACGCGGCCCCCTACCATGCGAGGATGGTGGACCGGCTTCTCGATTTGGCGGCGCTGAGGCCGACGGACCGCATGCTCGACCTCGGCTGCGGACCGGGGAACCTCGCGTTCGCCGCGACGCACCACGTGGCCCGAAGGTCCGTCTTGGGGATCGACCTCGCGGAGGGCATGGTGAACTTCGCGACCGCCAAAGCGGGGAAGTTGGGACTCCCGAACGTTCGCTTCCACCGGATTGACGGCCGCCGCCTCGATTTGGAGCCAAGCCGGTTCGATGTCGTCCTCTCCTGCTTTGGGATTC
>JACQPO010000206.1 GCA_016207545.1 Methanobacteriota archaeon
AAGGCGGGCGATCGCCAAGATTAGTTGATGAATCGAGGGGCTGAGGACCGCAGCCTCGAGTCGGCCATCGAGGCGAAGGGTTTCCGTGCTCCGGGTGAACATGTCGGCCGTAACAACGACCGAGGGCCGGAAACCTGTGGTAGTATCCGGTTTGCGGAGCACGAGAATGATTATGAATATCTTATTAATAAGCCTTCCCTTATGATGTGCGAAAGTGAGACGACTGGCGCACATCGGGGAAGGCCGAAAGGATGGCCTTCGCGGACTTTGCCAGCTTGGGGGCAAAGCGAGTCCAGCAGGCCCGTATCCTCGAACGCCGTCCAGGCGAATCTGGCTTCGGGGAGGTGCCTGGGGGACCCGACGCACCGGCGGGGCGGTCTTGAGGCCTGCGAAAGCTGTGCTGGCCCCAGCGAGGGCGACCCTTGCCGTCGAACGCTGGCAGTCAGTACGCATACGTCTTCCCCGTCGGCTCCCTCGCGGGCCGCTGGTCCCAGTACGGCCGCGTGGTCACGTACCGGAGCTTCGCGTCATACAGGTCGGCGAAGAACGTCTTCTCGTCTCGGTGCATCTTCGCGAGCACCTTGCTCGCGGCCTGCGGACCGACCCCGTACACGCTGAGCGCGAGGACCGCCTTCCGCCCGTACACCGCGACGAGGTCCGCGCCTTGGCGGGCGCGCACGAGTTCCTTTTCCTCCTCGTCCGACAGGTCGAGCCCCATCTGGTGGCGCGTGAACGCGTCCCGGATCGGACCGCCGTGCCACGACAGCGGACTGAGGAGGTTCGACGCGCACGCGGGGCACGCGGGCTTCTCCGGCAGCGCCTCGACCTCGTGGTCGAAATCGATGTGCCCGCACGCGAAGCACAGCAGGTTCACCCGCTCCGTGAGGAGGAACTGCCGCATGCGTTCCACATTCTGCTCCCGCTCCGCCTCCGGGGAGAACAGCTCCGGGGCCTCCACGTACCGGCGGACGATCGGGTAGCCAAGCGGGGTGGGCGTCTTCCCCCTGAACGTCTCCACCCGAAGCGTTCGGCCGCGGATGTCCCGGAAGATGTGGCGGACGCGGTCGAAATCCACGTGCTCGAGGAACATCTCCCGTTTTGCTTCCTCCTCCACGGGCGTCCCGCGGAACCGGACCTCGAAGCTGTTCAGCTCGTCCGCGGGGATGAGCAGGCCTCGCGGGATCGCCCCGAACCGCTCCGCGATGAACTTCATCCGGAAGCCGATGGGCAGGTGGTCGCGGACGAGGATGTCGAGGCTCCGCTCGAGCTCCGCGTCGTCGATCCCGAACAGGTACGCGGCGAGTTCCCGCAGGTCGACCTCCTCCGTCGTCCGCGTGAGCTCGAACAGGATGCGATACGCGTCCGTCCACCAGAACCGGACGAGGTTTCGCCGGGCGAGCAGCTCCTCGATCAGGTCTCCGAATGTGTTGTTCACGACCTCGCCGAACGGGGCGTGGACGATCAGGAATCGGTCGAACGCCTCCAGGAGGAGGGTGCGGTCCGTCGGGACGGGGGCGCCCGTCTCGAGGTGGTGCGCGACGACCTCGACGATGCGCCGCACCGCGGACTTGTTCGCGGGCCACTCCGCCGCCAGTTCGTCGATCGCCTTGGAGGCGGGGGCCTTTTGCAACTTGGCGGCGATTTCCCCCCGGAGCCGCGCGGTTTCCCGAGCGACCTCGTACGGCACGGGCAGGATTTCCCCGTCCCATCCCGGGATGCGCGCGGTCGGATCCTCCACGGGGTTCACGAACACGCGTCCGTCCGGCGCGATCTCGACGATCTTCCACGTCCGTCCGCGGACGATGAAGCTCACGCCGCGGCGGGCCCGCAACACGATCTCCTCCTCTCCCAGGATGCCCACGGGCTTCATCGTGGTGAGGTCGATCACGGGATAGGTGCGCTCGTCACGGATCGTCGACAGGTTTCGGAAGTAGTAGTCGCGCCCTTTCGCCGTAAGGATCAGCGCGCTCCCCGCCGCGCGCAGGAGCGTCAGGTGGACCATGTAGTCCGCGACCCGCTCGAACGCGCGGTCGTCCCGGTAGGGCCACGCCCGGCGGACCACCGCCAGAATACGCTTCCGTTCCGCGCGTCCCCCCGCGTCGAACACGAGCCCCACGATCTGGTGGCCGAGCACGTCGAGGGCGCCCTTGTGGATCTTCAGCGGCTCCAAGTCTCCGCGGCGCGCGCGTCGGATCACCGCAAGCGACTCCGTGGCGTCGTCCGCGCTCACGGCCACAATCGTCCCTTTGCTCACGCGCGTGAGCGTGTGGCCCGCGCGGCCGACGCGCTGCACGAGGCTCGTCGCCTGCCGCGGGCTCATGTACTGGAGCGCGTGGTCGACGGATCCCACGTCGATCCCGAGCTCGAGCGTCGACGTGCACACGAGCGCCTTGAGGGCCCCCGCCTTGAACTCGCACTCCGCCTTCTCCCGAGCCTCGCGCGGCAGGGAGCCGTGGTGGACGCCGACGACGTCCGTGAGCATGTTGAACCGCGAGCTGAGCAGCTCCGCGTTGTTCCGGCTGTTCACGAACACGAGCGTGGCGCGGTGCTCCTCGATCGCGTCCTGCATGAGCGTCAGGCTCGCCGCGACCTCCGGGGAGATGAACAGCTGTCGCGCGAGTTCGAAATCCTCGTCGTTCGGCTTCGGCCACTCGACGCCGTACTCCGCCTTCTTCGGTGGCGCGACCTGCACAACCTCGAGCGGGGACTCGCCGCCGAACAGGGCCGCGACCTCCTCCGGGTTCCCGACGGTCGCGCTCAGCCCGATCCGCTGGAAGTCGCCGGCGACCTCCCGGAGCCGCTCGAGGCCGATCGCGAGCTGTATCCCCCGGCGATCCTTCGCGAGCTGGTGGACTTCGTCGACGATGACGTGGCGGACCCATTTCAGGTGGGACCGCATGCGCTTCGCGGGGAGGATTGCCTGCAACGTCTCCGGCGTCGTCACGAGCAGGTCCGGCGGTTTCACCGCCTGCTTCCGCCGGGCGCTCGGCGGCGTGTCCCCGTGTCGGATTTCCACGCGAATCCCGAGCTTCTGCGCCCACCATGTGATCCGACGCTCCATGTCCCGGTTGAGCGCGCGGAGCGGCGTGATGTAGACGCACCCGATGCCGAGTCGTTCCCGCACGGCGAGGCGGTCGAAGACTGGGAGGAGGGCGGCCTCTGTCTTCCCCGAACCCGTGGGGGAAATGATGAGGACGTCTCGCCCCGCGAGGATTCGAGGGATTGCGGCCTCCTGCGGCGGCGTGGGTGCCTCCATGCCCACCTCGCGTAGGAGGTCTCGGATGGTCGAGGACAGGGATGCGAAGGCGCCGGCTTGCGGGCCCATGGAAGTGCGCGGGAAACGAAGGGCGGTTATTTGAACACTGATGCGGGGCGTGGGAAAGTGACGGTGCTTACGAGGGAGCGGGGACTCGGACGGTGACGAAGGATTGTCCCTTCGACCGGCTTAATATATACAGACCGGCATCTCACGGGCCAAGCCTCTATTGCCGTGCAGACCCCCGCAGGGGTTGACTGCGGAGGCTATGTCGATGGAAATCCCGCTGCTGGGCCGGATTCGGAAGATGGAGCCCTCGCTCGCGACCCTGCTCCTCGTCATCGTAGGTGCGGTCGCCGTCGTCGGACTGGTCGTTGCGATGACGGCGCCCGTCGGAGTTCTGGTGGGCGACACGCAATGGCACTACGTGTCCGCGTTCCATGGCATGGCCGCGACCGTGTTCCTCCTGGGGGCCACGATCGCGGTCTACCTCGCGTGGCGGCTGTACATCGGCGAAATCCGAGCGTTTCGGGACCTGAAGTGGCTGGCGGCGTTTTCCACGGTGATGTCCGCCGCCACGATTGGGTTCGGGAACTGGATTTACATCGCATACCGCGCACCGGGCGGGCCCCGGAGCTACTTCCTGGAGAATCTTCCGGAGGTCCACAAGATATTCTTCGAGTTCAAAGAGTTCATCGCGCTGTTCACGCTTCCGATGTTCGCCGTGTCCACGTTCATCCTGTGGAAGTACGGCGATTCCCTTGTCAAGAACCGCGAGGCGCGCGCGACCGCGAGCGTCCCCATCCTCCTGGGGATGTTCTTCCTCCTGCTCGCGTACGTGCTCGGGGCTGCAATCACGAAGCTGAGGGGGGTGTGAGCCACGGACGTCGAATCTGTCTCCGTCCCGGTCCACGAGGAGCCGGTCCCCCTCAAGTTCGCCACAGGCGTGGCTGTCGCCGCCCTCCTCGCGGCGTGGCTCGGGCTCATGGCCCTCGCAATCACGAACATCGCAGCGGGTGCGAACGACGGGTTCAAGACGGCGATCACGCTGAACTCGGGGATCGGCCCCTACAGCGGGAAGGAAGTGATCTGGCTCGCGACGTGGTTCGTCAGCTGGCCCATCCTGCACTTCGTCCTGCGGAACAGGGAGTTGGACCTGAAGAAGTGGTTCGGCGCCTTCCTGGTGGGCCTGCTCATCGCGGTCGTCCTGATGTGGCCGCCGGTCTTCGAGGCCATCGCGGACGCGATCAAGGGCGGCTGAAACCTTCGAACCGTTGCGAGGGCTGCGCCAATCCCGAATCACTGCCGCCAGAAACGCCTAGTGCTCGTGGTGGTGGCCGTGTCCGCCCGAGTCCGGCGCGCCCTCGCCCTTCGGGTTGAAGGACTTCCCGCAGCCGCACGTGGACCAGTTGTTCGGGTTCGAGATCATGAACCCGCTGCCCGCGATGGACTCGACGTAGTCGACCGTGGACCCGTCCATGAACTCCGCGGCCCGGTCGTCGACAACGACTCGAACCCCGTCGTCCTGCACGACGAGGTCGCCCTCCTGGATCTTGTTGTCGAGGGCGAGGCCGTACGAGAGGCCCGAGCAGCCGCCGCCCGCGACGTACACGCGGAGGAAGGAATCCTCGACGCTGCCGTGCTTCTGGATGAGCTCCTTGAGCTTCGCCACGGCCGGGTCCGTCAGCTGAATCTGGACCATCGTTATCCCGTGTTATCTATGATAGGGCCGTTATTAAAGGTTTCCGACCGGTTTCGCGCTACAAAGCCTTCCGGAGCGCGACCCGCTCCTCCTGGAATCCCGCAGAAGCGTACAATGCGCGGGCGGCCGCGTTCCGCGCGCCGACCTCCAGCCGCAACGTCCGAAACCCTCGCCCGCGGCACCAACGTTCCGCCTCTTGGAGGAGGCGTCGTGCGACGCCTTGGCGGCGGAATTGCGGGGCGACCCAGATGTCGTAGAGGAAGCCGAAGGGCATCGGGCTGAGCATCGAGGACGCGCCGCCGACGATCGCGTAGCCCGCGACGCGACCTTCCTCGGACTCCGCGACGTAGATTGCATTCCTGCGGGAGTCGATCACACGCTTTGCCTGCGCCCGGAAGTGTGCCTCGAACGCCTTCCGGTCCAGCCGCGTTCGTTCCTCCGGCGGCAAATCGTTCCACACGGTCTCCGTCGTCGCCGCCCAGACAAGGTCGAGGTCCTGCCGCGCCGCCTCCCGGATCCGAACGTCCATCCTCCGCCCCCTCGGCTCCGAAACGAGGGAACATTTCTTATAACCGCACCTCCGATGGTTCCCCCGTGCTCCAGGCCCCCTGCCCACGGTGCGGGGAGCCGAGCGAGGACGGGCTGTGCCTCCGGTGCGTCGGCTACGTCCTTCGCTTCGACCCGTACGCCCTCCGCCCGGGCCTTCCAGGACCGTCCTTCGACCGCGTCGCCCGCAAGGGGCCCGCGCTCCTCACCCTGAATCCGGCGGCGCCCGTCCGGTTCGCGCCGCCGTCGGAGCCGACGGACGACGACCCGTTCGCGTTGCGGTTCCTCCGCCACGTCGGTGTGCCCGACGGGAGCGAGGCGATTCTCACGCGCGGGGATCGGGAAGTGTTCCATCGCTTGTTCCGCCGATGGGCGCGGGCCCCACCGGCGGACGAGGACGTCGCGCGTGTCGTCCATGCGCTGTACGCGGGCGCCGCGTCGTTCCCCGGGATGCCGCCAGAACTCGTCGCGCAGTTCCGTTCCTTGGCGGGGATTTCCGAGCCGACTGCGGAGGAGATCCCACCTCCCGTTCCCGAGCCGGAGCCGGAGCCCGAACCGGAACCCGAGCCGGAGCCCGAACCGGAGGAACCGCCCGCACCCGCTCCGCCGTCCGCGCCGGCCGAACCTGAGGGTCCGGAGCCGCTCGCCCTCCAGACGCGGAAGGAGGAACTCGAGCGGGAGCGGGACGAGTTCGCGCGGTGGCTCGACAGCAAGCGCGAGGAGCTCGAGCAGCGGGTAGAGTTCCGGCTCGCGGAACTCCAGGAGCGCGAGGCCGCGCTGGCGGAGAAGGAGCGGCGAATCCGCGAGGAGGAGGAACGGACGCGCGCACCGCCGGCGCCTCCCGTCCCGCCCGCCCCCGTCGTCGCGCCGCGGCAGGAGTTGCGGGAGAGGGCCGCGGAGCTCCTCGAGGCGGGCCGCCGCGAGGAGGCGTTGACGCTGTACGACGAACTCCTGCACACGGATCCGCGGGACGCGGAGGCGTGGTTCAACCGCGCGGAGGTCCTCGCCGTCCTCAACCGGAAGGAGGAGGCGATTGCGTCCCTCGAACGCGTCGTCGAACTGAACCCGGACCACAAGGTCGCGCTCGGGGAACTCGCGAACCTCCTGTTCGAGCGCGGCGAGTTCGGGCAGGCCGCCGCGACCCTCGCGGACCTCCTCGCCCGGGCGCCGTCCGAGCTTGACCATTGGCTGCGCCGCGCCGCGGGACTCCTCGCGGAGGGGAAGGCGACGGAGGCGACGCTCATCTACAACGCCGTGCTCGAGGTGGACTCTGCGAATCTGGCCGCGCGCCTCGCCCTCGGCGACCTACTGCTCGCGATGGGGGACGTGCAGAAGGCGGACCGGGAGTACTCGGAAGCCCTCCAGCACCACCCGGAGAGCCCCGAGGCGCTCCTGAAGAAAGGGCTGCTGCTCAACCGCCAAGGTCGCTGGGGCGCCGCGATCCAACTGTTCAACCGCGCAATCTCCCTGCGGTTCGACTACCGCGAGGCGTGGGCGGCGAAGGGGCAGGTGTACCTCGCGCACGACCGGCCCCGGGAGGCGCTCGAGTGTTTCGACAAGCTCGTGACGTTCGAGGAGGGGCAGGAAGAGGCGTGGTTCGGGAAGGCGCACGCCCACCTCGCGCTCGGGGAGGCGGACAAGGCCGCGGAGAGCGCGCGGAAGGTCCTCGCGATCGACGCGAACAACGAGGAGGCGAAGGCGCTCCTCGAGCGGTTGCGGCGGATCCCGCCTCCGACGCCCGGAGCCGCGCCGACCATCGCCGTGAGCCGAATCGACTCCGGGGACACAGGTCTCCTCGGGGAACTCGCGAACGCGCTCCTCGAGGCGGGGGACCCGGAGGGCGCGCTGCGCGGGTATGGGCAGGTGCTGGCCCAGAACCGGAAGGACGCCCGCGCGTGGTTCGGCAAAGGGCGCGCACTTCACGCGCTGGAACGGTACGAGGAGGCGGTCGAGGCGTTCGCGACCGCAGTCGAGCTCGCGCCCGCACAGGAGGAGTACGCGCGGTGGCTCGCGGTGTGCCGTGAACGGCTGACGAAGGAGGGATCCGAGTGACCGCGGGGGACCCGCGGTCCCTGCCCAGCGCGGTCGTCCTCGAAGACGTGCTCCGTCAGGGTCGCGAGGCGCTCGCGGCGGGCGAAATCGAAGGCGCGTTGCGCACGTTCGACGCAGCGCTGCGGATTAAGCCGACGTACGCGCCCGCGTGGCGGGGGAAGGCCCGCGCGCACCGCCTTGCGGGCGACCCGCAGGGCGCCCTCGATTGCTACGCGGAAGCGCTCCGGTACGAGCCGGACGACGAGTCGTCGTGGTTCGGCCTCGCGCTCAGCCTCCACGACCTCGGACGGGGCGAGGAGGAGGTCCACGCGTACGACGAGCTGATCCGGCGGAACCCGCGCCACGTGGCGGCGTGGATGAACCGGGGCGTCGCGTTCCATGAGCAGGGGAAGTTCGAGGACGCGCTCGCGTGCTACGACTGGATCCTCGCGATGCGGCCGGAGTTCGCGCCCGCGTGGAACGACCGGGGCGCCGCCCTGCGCCGGCTGAACCGGCTCGAAGAGGCGCTCGTCGCGTTCGACGAAGCGCTCGCGCTCGACCCCACCCTCGTGGATGCCGTGGAGAACCGTCGTGTCGTGCTGGAGCGTCTCGGCCGGAAGGCGCCCCCGCCGTCGCGCGCGACGTTCCCCGAGGCGAGCCTCGTCCCGAACCTGCAGCCTCGCCTCCTCGCGCACCTCGGACTCCCCGCGGTCGCCGCGTGGCATCGCGTGCGGGCGGAGGTCCCGGAGGATTGGATCACGCTCGGCACCGCCCTCCTCGACGAAGGCCATCCGGACGGCGCGGCCTCCGCGTTCGCGAAGGCCGAGGCGATGGGCGGCGGCCCCGCGGCGGCGCTCGGCCGGTTGATGGCGCTCGAGGTTCGTGCGGATCCGGGCGTCCTGCAGGTGGCGGCGCGCACGTTGGCGGCGTTCCCCGACGTCCCGCGTATCGCCGCGTCCGTCGCATCGATTCGCGAAAAGGCCGGAGACTTGGCGGGCGCGGTCGAGGCGCTCGACGCCGTGCTCCAGAGGGACGCAGCGCTGCCGTGGCTGTGGACCTGGAAGGGGTTGCTGCTCCTCCAAATGGATCGGCCCTCGGAGGCCTGCGAGGCGTTCGAGCGGGCCGTCGCCGTGGACCCCGCGGACGCGGAGACGTTGGCGAGCCTCGCGGCTGCGCTGTACCGCGAAGGCCGACCGGGGGAGGCGCTCGCCGTGTGCGATCGCGCGCTCACCCTCGACCCCGAGTGCGCGGCGGCCTGGAACAACAAGGGCGTCATCCTCGCGGCGCGGGGCCGCGCCAAGGAGGCGGACCGCGCATTCCGCAGCGCCGCGAAGGCGGACGTGACGCTCGCCGCGTTCCTGAACCAGGCGCGGTTCGCGGAATCCCGTCGCCAACATCGGACGGCGCTGGAGTTCTACACCCGTGCGTGCGAGCGCGCGCCGACGGACGAGGAGGCCCTTGCCGGCCGACGGCGGGCCCTGGGCCTCGTAGGCGCGCGAGAACGGAAGGCCCGGGCTCGGTTCGTCGAACGTCTGAAGAAGGTGCCGGGCATCGGACCCGCGACCGCCGCGCGGATCGCGGACGTGTTCGACACCGCCGCCAAATTGCGCCGGGCCACGGAGCGCGAGCTGCGGACCGCGGCCTCCCTCACGAAAGATCAGGCGCGGGCCGTGAAACGGGCGTTTACCGCTGCATCGCGAACGGGAAGCCGCCGCGGACGTACGTCCTGAGTCGGCCGAGGGATGCATACTGCTCCGCGAACCGGTCCGCCATCTCCCGGCTCATCCCGCCATGGACGAGCGCGCGGCGGAACGCTCGAACGGCGCGACCCCGCTTCGCCTTCATCCGCAAGTAGACGACGCCGAGGCGGAACAGCAAGAGGGGAATCGCGGCCGCGATTGCGACGGGCCACGTGAGGTCACTCGTCGTCCTTCTCGCGGACACGGCGCTCGATCTCCTCGTCGACATCCTTCCGGTCCTTCTTGCGGCCGCGCATCGCGTCGCCGACGATCCCCGCGAGGTTCATCGCGGACATGTACTGCTTCGTCAGCTCGTACGCCTGCACGTCCGTCATCCCGCTGTCCTTCAGGGTCTTGTAGAAGCCCGCGACCGCCTGCCCGTACTTCGCGGCCTGCTCCTTCCCGTACAGCACGTCCGCGAGGCTGTTCAGGAGCGCGGGGACCTTCTCCGCGACCACGGTGAGGATTTCCTTCACGTCGTCGACGGGGATGACCTTGCGTTTCCGCTCTTCCCATTCTTTCTCCGTCATGGTTCACCTCCCTTTGTGGTAGCTTGGTCATCGGGTTTAGCGAGACCGAGAACTTGTGACCACTTCTCGATAATCGCCGGCGCGACGTTGAACGTGCGGATTTTTCCCTGTCCCTCCGCGACGACGATTCCGTCCGCGACGAGCGCCTGGAGTCGTTGCCTCACGATCCGGCGGGACGCGGTCCCGCGGCGAGCTTTCACGGCTTCCGTGATCTGGGAAATGTTGCGATCGCCCCTCTCGAATAACGACTTCACGATCTCCTTTGAAATCGGATCCTTGAGTCCCGGCACGACGATTTCCGGCGAGACCGCGCCGTACCGTTGGTACAGGTCGAGGACGCGGAAGTACGAGCGGGCAATCCCTTGAAACCGATCCACGTAGTCGAGCAGCTGGCCGTACGGCTGCGCGATCCGGTCGAGGGCGGCGGAGAGCGCCTCCATTTGCTCCCGGAGCTCCTGGATCTCCTTCCGGAGGTCCTTCTCCGCCATGCGCGCGGCCATCCGGCGCTCCGTATTTGAAGCGTCGTCCCTCCCGTCATCGCTTCCCATTCGTTCGGGCTTCGCGGAGTCGGTCTTGTTGCAGGGTCTTTGCGATTGCGCTCATCAGGTCCATGTCGATCCCAGGACCGTGCGAGGTTGGTCACGGCTCTTGGACGGTCCGGCAACGAGTGGACGATGAGTGGTCACCCTAAGGGCGACGCCTCGCGCAGCCGGAGGATTTGGTCCCACCGCCAACGTCAAGCCGGAGGTCGGCATCGCCGGGCCGCGGCGCGCCCCCGAGCCATCCTCCGCGAACGGGCATCGGGCGGCGGGAAACGCACTTAACGGATCCCGCGTTCCGCATCGCGTGCGCATCCGGCAGTCCGACGTGCCCCACGTGTACACGGACGGGGAGCACCTCTACACGGTCAATAGCGTCCCGGGCTTGGCGGTCTACGGGGAACGTCTCGTCCGGCAGGGTGACGCGGAATACCGGCAATGGGATCCCCGCCGAAGCAAGCTCGCCGCGTTCCTCAAGCGCGGGGCGGCGATTTTCCCGTTCGGCCGGGGGACGGACGTCTTGTACCTCGGCGCGGCGCAAGGCACGACCGTGAGCCACCTCGCGGACATCTGCCTCGAGGGGATGATCTACGCGGTGGAGATTTCCCGACGGGCGTTCCAGAAGCTGCTCGACCTGTCCGAGCGCCGTCAGAACCTCATGCCGATCCTCGCGGACGCGGGGAAGCCGGAGACGTACGAGCGATTGGTCGCGCCCGCGGACGTCATGTACCAAGACGTCGCACAGCGGGACCAGGTGGAGATTTTCCGGAAGAACCTGAAATTCCTGCGGCCCGGGGGCGCGGGGATCCTCATGGTGAAGGCGCGCAGTGCGGACGTGACCGCGGCCCCGAAGGCGGTATACGCGTCCGTGCGAAGGAAGCTCGCCTCATCCGGGCTCGATGTCGTCCAAGTCGTCGAGCTCGAGCCGTACCAGAGGGACCACGCGTGCGTCCTCGTCGAGAAGGCGTGACGCGATCCGCTCCGAACGGTAGGGGATAAATAGGAGGTCATGTCTGGGAGCCTCCCCACGATGGCACGCATTCACGCCCGTCGGAAAGGCCGGTCTGGGTCGAGGCGGCCCCTCGTCACGAAGAATCCGGAGTGGGTCCCCATCGAGGCGGACGAGGTCGAGGAGACGGTTGGCAAGCTTGCGGCGCAGGGCCGTTCCGCCGCGGAGGTCGGCGGGATTCTCCGGGACCAGTACGGCGTCCCGAACGTGCGGCTCGCGACGGGCAAGACGATCACGCAGATCATGCGGGCGCGCGGGGTGAAGTTCGAGCTGCCCGAGGACCTCGGCAACCTCATGCAAAAGACGGTCGCGCTGCAAGCGCACCTCCGCACGAACCCGAAGGACTTGTCGAACCGGCGGGGCCTCCAGCTCCTCGAGTCCAAGATACGGCGTCTCGCCCGCTACTACCAGGAGAGGGGCGTGTTGCCCGCGACGTGGGACTACTCCGTGAAGATTCAGGAACTCGCGGCGAAGTAGACGGGCGGGTTTCGGTCCTCCGCCGTGAAGGTTCAAGAGCTTTCGGTGAGGTAAGGGTCCGATGGCCGGTTCTCCACCAGCGGGAATTCCCGAGGGGTTGTGGTCGAGGTTCCACCAGGCCATTGCGTCTCTGGCGGCCGTGGACCGCATCCGGATCCTATGCCACTACGACGCGGACGGGGCCACGTCCGCCGCCGTCCTCGCCCGCGCATTCGTCCGGTGGGGCAAGACGTTTCACATCAGCCTCACGACCGTGCTCGACGACGCGACCGTCGCCCGGGTCCGACAGGAGGGGAACCCGGCCCTCGTGATTGCGGACATGGGGAGCGGGCAGCTCGACGCGGTCGAGGGGTTCGGTGTGCCCGCGGTCGTCCTCGACCACCACAAGCCGCTCCGGGACGCGGAGCGGGTCGTCCACGCGAACCCCCATCTGTTCGGGGTCGACGGCGCGCACGGGGCGTGCGGGGCGACGGTCTCCTGGGCCTTCGCGCTCGCGCTCGATCCGCAGAATTGGGATTCCGTCGGGATTGCGATGGCCGGCGCGATCGCGGACAAGCAGCACACCCCCGCCTTCGACGGGATGAACGGGCCTCTGTTCGAAGAGGCCGTCCAGAGAAAGCTGCTCGTTCGGCACCGCGGCCTCGCCCTCCCAGACCGGCCGCTCGGGGAGGCGCTCGCGACGTCGTACGAGCCGTACTTCGCGGGGTTCGCGAAGCGGCCCGACGAGGCCGGGAAGCTCCTCCGGCGGCTCAAGATCGATGCCGCAACGAAATGGCACGACCTCGAACCTGCGAAGCGGCGCACGCTCGCGTCGTACCTCGCGACCCACCTCATGCGCCAAGGTGCGATTCCGGAGGCGGTCGAGATGCTGGTGCAGGACAAGTACTGGATTGAGTCGATGCACCGGTACGCGGGCGACTTGTGCGACGCGGTGAACGCGTGCTGCCGCATGGGCGCGGAGGGACTCGCGGTCGCGCTTGCCCTCGGCGATTCGGACGCGGTCGCACCCGCGGAGGCGCACCGCCAGGCGTACGGGGAGAAGGCGCTCGCGCACCTCGCCCGGCTCGAGCGGGAAGGCCCGTTCTCGGGGAAACACCTCGCGTTCTTCTACTGCGACGAGCCCACCCTCGCGGGAAACGTGGCGGGAATCGCCGTCCAGTACCTGTGGAGCGGGGCGCGGCCGCTGCTCGCGCTGTCCGTCGCGGACGGGACGACGAAGGTGTCCGGGCGGGGCACGAAGGCGCTCGTCGCGCGGGGCCTCGATTTGGCGGCGGCGCTACGGGAGGCCGCGGCGGCGGTCGGCGGCCAGGGCGGGGGGCACGACGTCGCCGCGGGCGCGACGATCCCGAAGGGGAAGGAGGAGAAGTTCGTCTCCCTCGTGGACGAACTCGTCGGCCTGCAGTTCGCCCCAAAGGCGACGACGCCCGCGTGATGGGGTTTATGGCGGACGCCCGCTTGTGCTCGCGGCGGTGCGGCCATGCGTTGGATTACGCGGGAGGGGGCGAAGGTGGATCGCGTCGCGTGCCCCTGGCTCATTCAGAGGTTCATCGATCCGCAGGCGGAATTTTACTACGTGCCGAAGGACAAGGTGTTCGAGGAGGCGCGTCGTCTCGGCGCGACCCCGTTCGACGTCGAAGGCGCGGACCTGGGCCACCATGGTCCCGACTGCAGCTTCGAGACGATCATCAAGCGGTACGGGTTGACGGACCCCGCCCTCCATCGCCTCGCGAAGATCGTCCACGGCGCGGACACGAAGGACCCGAACCCCGTGCCCGAGGCCTCGGGGCTCCGTGCAATCGCGGAGGGCATGGCCCTCACCGTCGCAGATGACCGCGAGAAGCTGGCGCAGGCATTCCCGATTTACGACGCGCTGTACGCGTGGTGCAAGGCGTCCCCGGCGGGCCCCTAGATGCTCGCCTGGATGTCCCGCGACGGCCGGCGCCTCGTCGCCGCGCGCGTCGTCCGCAGCTTCGGCTACGGGTTCCTCGCGGTCGCCCTCGGCTCGTACCTGAAGGACGCCGGCTACACGGGCGTCGAAGTCGGGCTCGTCCTCACGATTGCGCTCGCCTCCGCCGCGGCGGCCTCCATCCTCGTCGGCCTCCGCGCGGACGCCTTCGGCCGTCGTCGCGTCCTCATGGTGTTCGCCGCGCTTATGGCGGTCGCAGGCGGCCTGTTGCTCCTCGGCCCCTCCCTCCCCATCGTCGCGATTGCCGTTGCGGTGGGGACCGTGAGCCCCACGGGCGGTGAGGTCGGGCCGTTCCTGTCCGTGGAGCAAGCGATGCTCCCGCAGGCGTCGGACCCGTCCCGTCGCGCGGACGCGTTCGCGGCGTACAACTTGGCGGGGAATTTCGCCGCCGCCGCGGGCGCCCTCTTCAGCGGTGTACCCGCGTTCGCGCGGTCCCTCCTCGGCCTGTCGTCCCCGCCCTACGGGATGCTGTTCGTCGCGTACGCAGGGCTCGGGCTCCTCACCCTCGCGGTGTACGCCACGCTGTCCCCGAGCCTCGAGGCGGTCGCCCGGGAACCCCTGCGGGTCGCCACGATGAGCTCCCGCCCCGCGGTCACGCGGCTCTCCTTCCTGTTCGCCATGGATTCCTTCGCCGGCGGCTTCGTCCTCCAGTCGTTCGTCGCGTTTTGGTTCGCGAGCGTGCACGGCGCGGACCCAATCCTGCTCGCCGCCGCGTTCTTTGCCGCGAACCTCCTCACGTCCCTGTCGTTCCTCGTCGCCGCCCGGCTGGCGGGGAGGATCGGCCTCCTGCGCACGATGGTGTTCACGCACTTGCCGTCGAACGTGCTCCTGATCCTTGTGCCGTTCATGCCGACCTTGCCCCTCGCGCTCGCCGCGTACCTCGGCCGGATGTCCCTCTCCCAGATGGACATCCCGACGCGCCAGTCGTACGTCGTGTCGATCGTGCCTCCGGAGGAGCGGACCGCCGCCGCGAGCTTCACGAACATCGCACGGAACCTCGGGCAGGCCGCGAGTCCCGGCCTTGCGGGGGCCGTATTCGCGCTCTGGGCCGCGTCGCCGTTCGTCTTTGGCGGGGGCATCAAGATTGCGTACGACTTGCTCCTGTTCGGCGCGTTCCGGAAAGTTCCCCTGCGCGGGTAGTCTATGTGCGCGGCGGCGCATCCGCGAGGAGCCGCCAGCGGGCCTCCGTCACTTGGTAGTCGACGACGCCCTCCACGACGAGGACGTCTCCCACCGCGAGCGGTCGGGCTGCGGATTGCCAGTCCCACTGACGGATGAACGCCGGAAGGCGGAACTCCGCCCCGTCCCCTGCGGCCCGAAGCGTCAGCGTGCTTCCCAACAACTCCCCAGGACTCACGGTGACGTTCGCCACACGGACGGGCATGCCGACGAGCGTTCCGGGGCACGCCGCCAACTCGGGCATCGTCACCGGAAACGGCTCGGGCTCCGGTGCTGAGAACAGTTCGCACCTTCCGCGGGAGGTCTCCAAGAGGCGGCCCGTCACGTTCGCCCGTCCCGCCTTCCATCCGTCCGTGTTGTACGCCCACAGCGACGCCCCGTCCGCTTCGAGGAGCGCGTGGCGGGAGTCGATTACCGTCCGCGCGTCCGCCAGGACGCCGCGAACAAGGACGCGGTGTCCCTCGAGCCGCACCGCGTTCCGGGCGACAAACTCCAAGGTCACCAGGTTCGTGCTCGCGGGCGCCACGACCGTGATCGCGCCGCCCTCGTCCGCGAACAGTTGCACGAAGCCGCCGGTTCCGAACACCTCGCCCACCACGGCGACGACCGCGCCCGGCACGACGCTTGCAGGATCGGCTACGGCCCGCGCTCGGGCGACGACTCGGATGGTCGCCAAGTCCTCGTAGTCCATGAGGACGAGGCCCACACTGCCCCCCTCCGTCGTCCACACCCGATGGACGTGACCCGTCACGCGGACAGGGAGGCCGATGTCCTCGCCGCCAATGTCCGCGATTCGGAGGTCCCGCGGCGTGATTGACGCCGCGTATGCGTACAAGCCGCTCAGGCCCAGGAACGCGAGGACGAGGCACGCCGCTACGACGCGCTTCCGCGGGAACACGGTGCGCGCTAGGCAGGCTGCGAATGAAAAAGCGCCGACTACACGTACGTCAGTACGTGTCGAGCAGCTTGCTCACGTGCTTCGTCTCGAGGTCGAGCTTCACCGCGGGGGACTCGACAACCTCGAGGTTCCGCTCGAGCAGGGCGAGCTCCTTCTCCTCGAGCGCCTCCGGCGAGGCGGGGATGATCACGACCGCCTTCCGTTGCATGACGAACTCGTTCACATGTTCGACGAACATGAGGGTCTGCAGGAACCCGTTGTTGATCACGAGGTACTCCAACCCATCGAGCAGGATGACGGCCTCGCCATGGTTGTCCTCGATGAACCGGGAGATTGTCTTCGCGAGCGTCCCGATTGCGGTCGGGTTGTGGTAGTCCTCCCCCGGGGTGTGGCTCAGCCAGATGATCCGAACGTCCCCGAGGTCCTGGTCCCGCCGTACGCGGTTCGGATACTGGCGCGTAATCACGATGCTCGGGAGGCCTTCTTGGAGGAGCTGTCTGAAGAACTGGAACGCGAGGTCCGGCTTCTTCTCCTTCACGAGGTAGCAGACCCCTCGAGAGAGCTCGAAGGCCGTGGTCCGCGCCGTATCCCCTCCTTCCATGAGGCCACCGTTTGTCGGTCCCATCCCGGACCCCCGAAGCCTTCGGACCGTATATCAACGTGTTGGGTCCGTTATCACTTCTTCCCCGGGCCGTTGTGCAGGGAGGCCTCGAGCCGCTGCGCGAGGATTTTGGCGGGCATCTCCGGCACGGAGATGATTGTCGTCTTCCCCACGACGCCCTCCCCGGACAGCTTCGCGTCGATCAGCCCGAGCGCGTCCAGGTCCTTCAGGTACTTCCAGAACTGCGTGTGGCCCCGCTTCTTCTCCCCGAACTCCTCGCACACGATTTTGTACGCCTCCTCCGCCTCCCCCGTCGTCAGGTACGCCTTCTTCTTCGCCTTCCGCGCGATCGCGAGGAGGACGAGCTTCCGGGTCATGTCCAACTCCTTGAGCCGCTCCTCGACCTGCACGGGATGGATCGTCGCCTTCGCGCCCCGCACGTGCTCCGCGCCGACCTCCTCCCCGCTCTCTTCGTCCGCAAGCAGGCCCGCGTACTGCAGGAGCTCGATCGCGTACCGAGCGTCCCCGTACTCCTCCGCGATGTCCGCGACGAGGTTGATCACCTCCTCCGGCACCGTGGCCGGGTGGAACGCGAGGTCCGCGCGGATCTTCGCGATGTCCCACAGCTCTTGGCGGTTGTACCGCGGGAACTCGATCGCGTTCGTCCGGCGGAACGTGCTCCGCGCCGCGGCGTCCATACGGTCGAGGATGTCCGTCTTCTGGGAAATCAGGATGAGGGAGACCGTGCTCCGCCCGCTTTCCTCGCCCCACCGGGTGAACGTGTACACGAGCTGGGAGCCGCTCTTCTTGAGGAGCGCGTCGACCTCGTCGAGGATGACGATGAGATGGACCTTCCTCCGCTCGAGCTGGCCCCGCAACGTCTGCAGCTTCTCGGGGATCGAGAAGCCGCGGTCGGGGAACCGCTCGTCGAACTTCTTCAGGATGCCGAGCAGGACCGCGTCGTCCCCCATCCGTTGGCGGCAGTTCACGATCACGTGCTCGACCGCCTTCCCCGCCTCGAGCGCGGTCTTCGCAAGGTCCGCGGCGAACCGGCGGGACAGGTGGGTCTTGCCCGTCCCCACGGGGCCGAACAGGAATGCGGTGCTCGGCGTGCCCGCCTCGACGAGCGGACGGAACAACGCCTGCACGCGCTGCATCTGGGCCTCGCGGTGGGGCATCTTCTCCGGCACGTAGTCGAACGACAGTTTGGCCTGATCTTTGAAGACGCTCAGCCCCGTGCGCGGGCTCATCCGCGCGTCAATGCCGCGCGCAACCCTTAAGGTAACGGTTTGCCCGGACCGGTTCTGTGCCATTTGCGGGTGATGCCATTCAGGCCGCCCCCGCGAGGGACTCCGCTCCGCTCGGCTCCTCCCGTGCGCCCGCTGGCACCGCCAGCAGGTCGTAGCGGGGAATCACCACGTCACGGCGGAGGGCACCGGGCCGGAACCGTACGGCCCTTGCCAAGGCCTCGTCGGAGGCCAAGGCGGTCTTCAGGATGTTCAGCCCCGCGTTGTGCTGCCGGTCCATTTCCCAGTCGCACACCACGCAGACGAAGTCCTGGCCCACCCTATCTCGGCGCCGGGCGCCACACGCTGGGCAGGTCTTGCTCGTCCATGCAGGATTGACTCTGATTACGGGGACGCCCAACGCCAGCGCCTTGTATGCAATCTGGCGGTGCAATTCCCCTTGGGGCCACGAAGACAGACGGCGTCGCATCCTCCGGCCATGGCCGCCGCCCCGCGGCATCCGGAGGTCCTCGAGGACAAGGGCGGCGCAGCGATCTCTCGCGGCGGCGACGAGCCGCTTGCTGACGCGATGAAGTCGCTGGTTGATTCGATCGTGCTCGCGCCGCCCCTCCCGCCTCAGAAGGCAGCGCATCACGCGGCGGTCGTTCGCCTTCTTCCGGGCGAGGCGTCGACGCCGACGGAAGTGTGTCGCCTGGACGACGCGGACCGCAGGGAAGTGAACGCTCACGAGGCGAGCCTCGCCCTCCTGGACGGCCACGCCGTCGAGGGAGGTCTCGTTCGTGTCGAGGGCGATCGCCGCCACGGGGACGTACGGCGCCGGGGCCTCCTTCCGAACGACGATGATCACGCGATCGGAGGTGACCGTCAGGGACCCGAGCCCCCATGAGGGGTCTTGGAGGATGGACCGGTGCCACGCCGAGAGCGGGAGCGTGAGCTGCACGCCCTCCGTGCCCCGAATCGGGGTCCGCAGCCGTCCCGTCTCCCGGTCGAGGCGATACGATTGGTTTTCCGCCTTGAGCAGGGGATTTCGGAGGTACGGAACGTTCGTCCGCTTCCCCTGCCGAGCCCGCCTTCGGTAGTTCTTCAGCACACCGAGGGCGACCTCGAACGCGCTCGGGATGTATTGCTTGTACACTTCGTGTTCCGCGGAGAGGGTGCGGTACGCGACCTTCGCGAGGCGAAAGCGGGAGCGGATGTCCTCGCGGAGGGCGATTCGGATTGATCGGTTTACGAGGAGTCGGAACTGTTCCAGGAGCCACCACAGCTTGGGGTCGGGCAAATCCATGGGAAACGCTAGGCTGCGAACAATTCGACTACCCATCGGTTTCGAAGACGAGGGGGTAGGCCGTGAAATCGATGGTCACTGCCCCAAAAGTTTCGGGGCGCGAACCGCCGTCCATCACCCGAGTTGGGACAGAACTGCCTGGACCAAAGGCTAAAGAAGCGCATGAGCTATGGGCCCCGTATGGCGGAGGAGCACATCGCGGAGCGGCTGCTCCGGGAGACCGTCGGCGCGGTCCACACGGAGGACCTGTTCGTCGAGGCCCTCCGCGACCTCGTGAAGGACGAGGTGAAGGCGTACATTCGCGCACGGCTCGACGCGAACCCGCAGCTCAAAGCGGAAATCCGCGAGGCGGTCCGGGAGCTCATGGAGGCGAAGCTCCGAGAGGCGTACGCGTTCGTGAAGCTCGCGAAGTCCGGGGCGAAGCTCGGGTTGGAGCTCGTGCCGCCCGCGATGCGCGCGGAGGTCACGAAGGAGCTCGCCCGCATCATCGAGGCGGAGGTCGGCGCGATCCTCGAGCGCACGGATTGATTCCCACCGCCAAAGGTTTATGCGCCGGTTTGGCGGCATCGTTCGCCGCCATGGCTGGGGAGGCCGCCATCCTCAACACGTTGTCCGTGCGCCAGCTCCGCGCGTTGGCGGCCGGCCTCGGAGTCGACGTGACACGAGCCCGCGGCAAAGCGGATATGGTCAAGCGCCTCGCCCGGTCCGAATCCGTGCGGTCCCGGCTCGAGGCGCACGAGTATCGCGTGCGGCCCGTCCTCGCGGAGAAGAGCGAGCGCGGACTCCGGGCGTTGGCGGCGGAATTCGGCATCCCGATCAAGGGGGCCCGCACGAAGGCAGACCTCGTAGATCGAATCGCGGCCGATCCCGCCGCGAAGCGATTGCTGGAGCCGTCGCTCCCGCGTAAGCCTGAGCTTGCGGATTCCGCCACAGACCCGCTCCTCCTGAAGGGCCGCCACGTGGACGTGGACTTCGGCCTCGCGGAGGACATCTTGGACCAAGCGAGGATGCGGTTTGAGGAGCGCGCGTTCGACCGCGTGTTGGAACTCGCGCACGAGGCCCTCCTCGTCGGCCGCGGCACCCTGGATGCGTTCGAGAGGGCGGCGTGGGCGTATGCAATCCTCGCCTGCCAAAGGCTCATCGAAGAGAGCGGCCGCGTCGGACGGGACGTGCAGCCCGCGGCCTCCCTCCTCCGCGACGCGAAGGTCGCGTATGCATCCGGCAACCTGGCGGCGAACCTCGATCTCGTCGTGAAGCTCCGCGCCGCGACGAAGGCGCTCTATTCCGAGGAAGTGAAGCGATTGCGGAATGCCGTGTACGCGGCGGAGGAGAACATCAGTCAAGTTGCTCACGTCGGCGGCGACGTGGCGGCTGCGGAGGAGGCGCTCGCCCGTGCCCGGGACGCGATGGAGCACGGGGAACGCGGCAAGGCGCTCGAGCTGCTCGCGGAGTCAGAGCTGCGCGCATCGGCGGCGCTAGGCCGTCGAGTCGCGGACATCCGGACATCGATCCCGGAGACCGCGCGTCTCATCCACGGAGCCCATGACCTCGGGGTGGACGTCACCGAGGCCGCGAAGTTGCTCGAGCAGGCGAAGATCGCGCTCGATCGCCGGGAGCCCGTTCTCGCCGCGGAACTCGCTGGGCGAGCGGAGCGATCGAACCTGGAAGCCCAGCAGCGACATATGAAGAAGGTCGTGGGCCTCCGACTGCGGCAAGTTGAACGAGCCCGCGCGGTCGTCGACCGCTTGCTGCCCACGGTCGCAGAAGCCGCGAGCTACGGGATTTCCGTCGAAGGGGCGCGGCGGTTCCTCGAGGATGCGCGAAGGGTGCTCGAGCAGGGCGACTACGTGAACGGCGCGATTCTTGCGAAACAAGCGCGCGGGGCGGTCGAGAAGATCGTCCCACGCCTTGTCCGCGAACGGTCTCGCCGTGGCGTCGCGACCCCGAGGCCTGGTCGTTGCACGGCGTGCTCGTCCGCGGAGGTCACGTTCGGGGACGATGGTTGGGCCCAGTGCCGCGCGTGCGGTGCGGGGTGGCGGTGGCCTCCGCCGGTCCCCACGATGAAGCGGACCGCAATCCACGCGTGAGCTCTCCGAATTCTTATCAGGGCGTCCCGCATCCCCACGCCGATGCGCAAGGCGGACCTCCTGCGCCGCAAGGTGGAGGACATCGAACTGCGGCCCGGCACGTCCGTGGACGCCCTCCTCGCCTCCTTCGATCGTGCGGGCGGGTTCACCGCCAAGAAGGTCGCGGAGGGCGCGCGGATCGTGCGGGACATGGTCCGCGACCGCGGGTGCACGGTCTTCCTCTCGTTCCCCGCCGCGCTCGTTGCGACGGGCGTGCGCGGCGTGCTCCGAACCCTCGTGGAGCGGAAGTGGGTCGACGTCGTGATCACGACATGCGGCACCGTGGACCACGACCTCGCCCGCGCGTGGGGCGCGTACTATCACGGGGCGTTCGAGATGGACGACGCCCAGCTTCGGAAGCTCGGGGTGCACCGCCTCGGGAACATCCTCGTGCCCCGGGAGAGCTACGGCCCGCTCCTCGAACGTCGCGTGCAGCCGATCCTCCAGGAGTTGTGGGACGCCGGCGTGCGCGCGATCTCCACGCGCGACCTGCTGTGGGAGTTCGGGAAACGCGTGACGGATCGAAAGTCGATCCTGTACTGGGCGGCTCGAAATCGGATTCCGATCTTCGTGCCCGCGATCTTCGACGGCGCGTTCGGCTCCCAGCTGTGGTCGTTCTGGCA
>JACQPO010000200.1 GCA_016207545.1 Methanobacteriota archaeon
GAGGGCGCGCGGGCGATCGGCATGCGGACGGTTTGCGTGCGCCGCCACACCTATATTAAGGATACCGGCGTTGGCGCGGATGAGGACGCGGACGTGACGATTGACCTCTTCGGAGACTTGCCGTCTGCGCTGGGGACATGATTGACGACCGGCCTTCCATCGAGATTGCCGGGCGTGCGATTGGGCCCGGAAAACCCGTGTATCTTGTGGCGGAGCTCTCCGCGAACCACCGCCATTCCTACGACGAAGCCGTGAAGCTCGTGCGTGCAGCGAAGGCGTCCGGCGCGGATGCCGTCAAGCTTCAGACTTACACGCCCGATACAATCACGTTGAAGAGCGACGCGGAGCCGTTCCGCCACGGAGCGGGGTCCCTGTGGGAGGGGCGAACGCTGTATGATTTGTACGAGGAGGCGTACATGCCTTGGGAGTGGCAGCCCAGGCTCCAGGTAGTCGCCCATGAGCTTGGCCTCCATCTGTTCTCCTCGCCCTTCGACGAGACGGCGGTGGACTTCCTCGAGGGGATGGGGGTCCCCGCCTACAAGATCGCCTCCTTCGAGATCGTCGACCTCCCGCTCATCGAGAAGATTGCCCGCACGGGGAAGCCCATGTTGATCAGCACGGGCATGGCGACGTACGAGGAGATCGACGAGGCCGTTCGGGCCGCGCGAAGCGCGCGCGCGACGCAAATCGCCCTCCTCAAGTGCACGAGCGCGTACCCTGCGCCCCCGGAGGAGGTGAACCTGCGGACGATCCCGGATCTGGCGAACGCCTTCGGCCTCCCGGTCGGACTGTCCGACCACACCCTGGGCATTGCCGTCCCCGTCGCGGCGGTCTCCCTCGGGGCGTGCATCGTCGAAAAGCACTTCACCCTCTCGCGCGACGTTGCGACCCCGGATAGCGCGTTCTCGCTCGAGCCGGGAGAGTTCCGCGCAATGGTCGACGCGATTCGGACGGCCGAGAACGCGCTCGGCACCGTGCACTTCGGGGTCACGGCGCAGGAGTCGAAGAGCCGGGCATTCCGCCCCTCCCTGTTTGTCGTCGAGGACGTCAGGGCCGGCGAGCCGTTCACGGAGCGGAACGTGCGCTCGATTCGCCCCGGGAGTGGGCTGCCGCCGAAGTACCTCAAGGACGTGCTCGGCCGGCGGGCCGCGACGGACATTCCCCGCGGGACGCCCCTGGACTGGACCCTGGTTTCTTGAGGGGCCCAGGGCGAAGTCCCAAATATGGATGCGGGGCTTCCCGAGCCCGGCGATGGTCGCATGGTGAAGAAGTTCGTAATGACGATTGTCTGGCGTATTTCGCAGACGGGCCCGCTCCTGAGCCTCTTCTTCTGGAGCACGGCGCTTGCCGGTATCTTCTGGCCGATTCTGGGGAGCACGAATCCCCGCGGCCCTCTCCTCGCGTTCGTCGTCGACGTCCTCGGAGTTCCCGCGGAACGCGCGACGATCGTCGGCCTGCTTCTGCTCTTCCTCTTGTTCTCGGGGATTATCCTGGGAATCGGGTTCCTCTACGACCGCGTCCTCCGCCTCTGGCGGGAGCAGATGGACGTGGCGTACGAGCGGAACCCGTACGCGGACGACCGGCTGTTCCGGAAGGAGCGCTTGCAGTGGGAACAGTTCTACCTCCCCCTTGCGCGAGCGATGTACAAGGTCTCCCCCGATCCGGAGTTCAAACAGGCGATCGAGCGCGTGGAGAATTGGGTCGCCACGGGGAGAATCGACAGCGGGAAGAAGACGTAGACACGGAGCCCGCCTTTCCCCGCATCGCGTCCCTTCCAAAGACACTTAAGGCGTAGCTCCATCCGTGCGGCGCATGGTCTCCAACGTGGCGGTGATTGGGGCGGGGGAGATGGGCCACGGCATCGCGGAGTTGGCGGCCCTCCGTGGCTTCAAGGTGGCGTTGCGGGACATCAAGCAGGAATACGTGGACCGGGGGATGGAGCGCATTCGGTGGTCCCTCGGGAAACTCGTCGAGAAGAAGGAAATCACCCAAGCGAAAGCGGACGAAGCCCTCGCACGCATCGCACCGACCGTTGACCTCGGGAAGGCCGTGCGCGACGCGGACCTCGTGATCGAGGCTGTGTTCGAAGACCTCGACCTCAAGAAGAAGGTATTCGCAGAGCTTGATGCAGACGCGCCCTCCGACGCCATCCTCGCATCGAACACGAGCGGGCTGAGCATCACCGCCATGGGTCGCGCGACGAAACGCCCGCACAAGGTCGTGGGGATGCACTTCTTCAATCCTGTGGTCATGATGTCGCTGATTGAGATCGTCCGCGGCGAGGACACGGGCGACGACACCGTGCGTGCGATGGAGGAGTTCTCCCGCCAACTCGGGAAGACGGCGATCGTGTGTCGCAAGGACGTCCCGGGCTTCATCACGACCCGCACGATTGCGAACTACATGTACGAGGCCGCGTGGATCCACGACGAGGAAGGCGTGCCCACGGAGGTCCTCGACAGCGCGATGAAGTTCCAAGTCGGCTTCCCGATGGGCCCGTTCGAGCTCGCGGACCGCGTGGGGATCGACCTGCTGTACAACGCGCCGAAGAAGCAAGGCCTCCCGGTGCCGGCGTGCATCGAGGCGCTTGCGACCGTGGGCAAGCATGGGCAGAAGACGGGCGAGGGGTTCTACGACTACCGCGGAGGGAGGCCGACGATCGCGCCAGAGCCGGGGAAGGACTTCGACGTCCTTCGAATCCTCGCGCCCGTGATCAACGAGGCCGCGCGCCTCGTGGAGTGGGGCGTCGCGTCGCCGGAGGAAATCGACTTGGCGATGCGACTCGGGACCGCGTTTCCGAAAGGTCCGCTCCGGCTCGCGGACGAGTACGGCGTCGACCGCGTGTTGGCGGCGTTGGAGGGCTCGAAGCGACACAAGCCCGTCGAACTCCTGCGCACGAAGGTCGCATCCGGCGAGCTCGGAGTGGCGAGCGGCCAGGGATTTTATTCCTATGTGAAGGAGGCGGAAGCGATGGCATACGAGACGATAGCGGTGGCGAAAGATCCGGAGGCGATGGTGGCGACGCTCACGTTGAACCGGCCCGATCGGCTCAACACGATTAACCCGGAGATGGTCGAGGAGATCGACCGAGCGCTCGCAGAATTCGAGGCGGACGAAACCGTGCGGTGCCTCGTCGTCACGGGAGCCGGGGAGAAGTCGTTCTCCGCCGGCGCGGACGTCACCTCCTTCGGGGACGTCTCGAAGTCGTACAAGGTGTGGTCGTACTCCCGGCGCACCCAGCAGACGTTCCGTCGCCTCGCGGACTTTCCCAGGCCGACATTGGCGGCGATCAACGGTTACGCGTTCGGCGGTGGTTGCGAACTTGCGCTCGCATGCGACTTCCGCGTCGCCGCGAAGCGGGCGAAGATCGGACTCACGGAACTCAGCCTCGGCCTCGTCCCCGGCGCCGGCGGGATGGTACGTGCCGTGAAACTCCTCGGCCTCGCGCGCGCGAAGCAAATCGTCCTGCTCGCCTCGCGGTTCTCGGCGGACGAAGCGCGCGCGATCGGGCTCGTGAACGAGGTGTACGAGAACGAGGAGTTCCCGCAACGAGCGAAGGAATACGCAGCAAAACTCGCGAAAAGCGCGCCGATTGCCTATCGCCTTGCGAAGACGGTGCTGAACCGCGCCGCGGACGCGTCGACGGACGCCGGACTGGAGGCGGAGTCCCTCGCGTTCGGCCACACGACGTCGACCGAGGATGTATTCGAAGGCATCCAGGCGCTCATGGAAAAGCGGGAGCCGAAGTTCAAGGGCCAGTGAGGCCCACGACGCCCTTCGAGCGAAGGTCACGGATCTGGCGGGGCGAGAAACCGGCCCAGCGCAGGACCTCGTCCGTGTGTTCGCCGCGCGCGGGCGCCTTCCCAAGCGTGCGCACGTTCGACCGGGTCGCCTTCGTGGGATGCGCGAGGACCAGGCGGCGTTTGCCGCCGACGCGGACCGCGGGCAAGAGGCCGCGGGCCTTCACGTGCGGGTCCGCGACGACCTCGCCCACGTCGAGCACGGGCATCACGGGCAAGTCCTCGCGCCGGAAGATCTCGTCCCACTCCGCAAGCGTCTTCGATCGGAAGGCCGCCTGCAGCTTCTCGGCCACCGGTCGGGCCATCTCCCCCGCCACGAATTGGTCGTCGATGTGTTCCGGGAGGCCGAGGGCTTCGCACAACCGCCGCCAAAACTTCGCCTCGACGCACGCGACGGAGAGCCATCGCCCGTCCTTCGTCTCGTACAGGTTGTAGAAGGGGAAGATGCCCGTCACGATCGTCTCTCCCGGCAGCGGGACCTCGCCCGTCCCCAGGTAGCGCGCGAGGTTGAGGACCATGAGGCTCACGCTCGCGTCGAAGATCGAGACGTCGAGGAATTCGCCACCGCCAAAACGTTCTCGGCGGTGGACGGAGGCGACGATGGAGAACGCGGCCATGAGGGCGCTCGCAAGGTCGCTCATCGGGACGCCGGGAATTGCGGGCTGCCCATCCTGCCGCGCGGCGCCCACGCTGAGGATGCCCGCCATCGCCTCGAAGTTGAGGTCGTGCGCGGGCCGGTCCGCGTAAGGACCCGTCCGTCCGAAGCCGCCAAAGCTGCAGTAGATGATGTCCGGATTCGTCTTCCGGATTTGCGGGTAATCGATGCCGAGCGCCTTGACCGTGTGAGGCCGGAACTGCTCGACGAACACGTCCGCCTTCGTCGCGAGGCGGTACAGCACGCGACGTCCCTCCTCCTTCCGAAGGTCGACGACGACGCTCCGCTTTCCACGGTTGACCATCAGGAACGCATACGAGGTGTCGTCGATCGTCGGCGGCACGGCTCGCATGTAGTCCCCGAGCACGGGGTCCTCGACCTTGATTACGTCCGCGCCCAAGTTCGCGAGGAGCTGCGTACAAAACGGTCCCGGGAGCAGACGGCTGAAGTCGAGCACGACGACGCCGTCCAGGGGGCGGGGCATGCGCCGGAAACCGCGGACCTTCCTTAAGCGTTGGCGGTCGGCGATACGCTCGGGCAAGCCCTTATGAGGAACGCGGGTCATGTGTCGTATGCCATGCCCGAAGCGGTGATCGTCGAGTCGGTCCGGACCCCGATTGGCAAGCGCGGCGGCTCGCTGAAGGACGTGCGCCCCGACGACCTGGCCGCGGTCGTCCTCCAGGAAGTCGTCGACCGCACGGGCATCGACAAGGCCGCCGTGGAGGACGTCATCCTCGGGTGCGTCACGCAGATCGACGAGCAGGGACTGAACATCGCGCGGATCGCCGCGCTCGTCGCGGGATTCCCCTATACCGTGCCGGGAACGAGCGTGAACCGCCAGTGCGGGAGCGGCCAACAGGCGGTGAACTTCGGCGCACAGGCGATCATGTCCGGCACCCACGACCTCCTGATTGCGGGCGGCGTGGAGAGCATGAGCCGCGTGCCGATGGGCGCGGACGCCGGCGTGCTGAGCGAGCGACTGCTCGAGAAATACGAGGTCGTCCCGCAGGGGATTTCCGCGGACCTCGTCGCAGACAAGTACAAGATTACGCGCGAGCAGATGGACGAGTACTCCTACCACTCCCATATGCGCGCTATCCGGGCGATCGACGAGGGGCGGTTCAAGCGCGAGATCGTCCCCGTGCCCGTGAGGGACGAGCAGGGGAGCAAGCGGACGTTCGACACGGACGAGCACCCGCGGAGGAACACGAGCCTTGAGAGGCTCGCCTCCCTGCCGCCCGCGTTCAGGCCGGACGGGAGGATCACCGCCGGGAATTCGTCGGGGATCAACGACGGGGCCGCCGCGCTCCTCCTCGCGACGCCGGAGAAGGCAAAGGAACTCGGCCTCGAGCCCCGCGCGCGGATCGTGAGCATGGCGGTTGCGGGCGTCGACCCCGTCGTCATGCTCGAGGGACCGATGCCCACGTCGCGTAAGGCCCTTCAGAAGGCCGGGCTGACCGTCGACGACATCGACCTGTGGGAAATCAACGAGGCGTTCGCCTCCGTGCCCCTCGCGACGATTCAGACGCTAGGCCTCGACTACGCGAAGGTGAACGTGAACGGCGGGGCAATCGCGCTGGGCCACCCGCTGGGCTGTTCCGGAGCGCGATTGATGACGACCCTGCTCCACGAACTCGAGCGGCAGGACATGCGGTACGGCCTCAGCACGTTGTGCATCGGTTTCGGGCAAGGCATCGCGACGATTATCGAGCGATTCCGCTAGGCAGGTTTTTCCGGGGACCCGCATACCGCCGCCCGTGTTCCGGCCTTGGCGGAGCTTCCCCGCGATGATTGTGGCGGGCCTCCTTGTGGGCCTCGCGACGGGGGGTTCGCCGTGGTTTGCCCGGGAAATCGCCACGGCCTCACTCGTCCTCGCGATGACCCTCGCCCTGACCGAGATTCGCTTCTCGGGGTTGTCGCCGCGGCAGGAGTCGCGCGCCTTCGCCCACGCCTTTCTCTGGAATTACGTCGTGCTCTCCGGGCTTGTCCTCGTGATTGCCTACGCGACCGCGGATCCCGACTTCCGCGCCGGTTGGGTCATGATGGCGGCGGTCCCCTCCGCCATCGCGGTCGTGCCGCTCACATCCGTCCTGCGCGGGAACGTGCGCAGCGCCCTCATCTCGACCGCCCTTCTCTACATTGCCTCGCTCGCGCTAGTCCCTGCGATCACCCTAGTGTTTGTGGGTCGCGCCGTGCCGCCCGCCGCGGTCGCCTTCAACACGGCACTGCAAATCGGACTGCCGTTAGCGGTATCCCGGGCACTCGTGCGGGCCCCGAAGGTGGAACGCTGGCGGCCCACGGCTGTGAACCTGAGCTTCTTCGCCTTCGTCACCGTGATCGTCGGCGCGAACCGCGGGGTTCTGACCGACCTCAGCCTCGTCGCGAGCCTCACCGCAGCCTCCCTCATCCGTACGTTCGGAATCGGCCTCGCGATCATCGGCCTCGCCCGCATCCTCCGACGAGGCGCGGACGAGACGGTCGCGTGGACCCTATTTGGGAGTTTCAAGAACCTCGGACTCACGGCCCTGCTCGCCTTCTCCCTGTTCAACGAACGGGCGGCCGTGCCGGGCCTCGTCGCCCTGTTCTTCGAAATCGTGTGGCTCGTCGCGCTCCAGCGCGTCCTCCGGCTGCGAGCCTCATGAGGAGCGAGCGGTCCCAGGGACCCCGAGCACGCGTCCGAGGAACGCGATCATGGCCTCGCACTGCCACGTCAGGTTTTCCGTCTTCTGGAATCCGTGGCCTTCGTCGCCCATAACGTGGAACTCGTACCGCTTCCCCAGCTCCCGCAGCCGGTCCGCGAACTTCTCGACGGGCCGCAACGGACAGCGGGAGTCGTTCGCGCGGTGCCAGATGAAGAGCGGCGCCTGGACATTCTCCACGAAATGGATCGGGGAGCGGTCGCGGTACAGCTTGGGGTTTTCTTCGGGCGTGCCGAAGTACCGTTCGATGAAGCTCCGGAAGGCCGCGTCCGAGAGCTCGTACGACTCCTTCCAATCCGTGATGCCCACCGCGCCTGCGCCCGCGGCCCACAGGTCCGGGAGCTTCGTCACGGCAAGGAACGTCATGTACCCCCCGTAACTCGCACCGACGATCGCGATCTTCTTCGGGTCCACGTCCGGGCGCCCGCGAAGGTACCGGACCGCGTACTCCACGTCCTTGAGGTCACCGCCGCCGACGTCCCGGATGTTCAGGTTCTGGAACTCCACCCCGTATCCCGTGCTCCCTCGTATGTTCGGCGCGAACACGGGAAAGCCCGCCACGACGAACGCCTGGATGGCGGCGTTCCACTCGTCCGCGACCTCCCACGCCGGACCCCCGTGGATCCACAAGACGCAAGGCCTTCGCACGCGCTGGCGGGGCGGCTTGAGGAACCAACCGTGGACGGGTCGCCCGTCGAAGGATCGGTACACGACGTGCTGCGCCGCGCCCAGCGGGAGTTTCGTCCGGTGTTCGTAGAGGGCCGCGCGCTTCCCGCCCTTCAGCCGCTGTCGGGCCACGGCGTGCGGCCTCGAGAGGGAGGACCAGGAGAAAACCACGGAATCTCCGGTCGACCAGAGTTGCGCCGCGTGATACCCCTTCGGGATGGGGATTTCCCGGGGCGCGTCGGCCCCGTCGAGGCGTTCCACGAAGAGGCGCGTCCTTCCTTCTTTGAGGGCGAGATAGTAGACGCTGTCCCCGTCGGGCGTCCAGTCGAACGAAACGAAGTCGACGCCCAAGCCCTGGTCGCCTGGCTGCAGATAGGAGAGTTTCCGGGAGTCCGGCTCGTAGACCGCCAGGTCGTAGCGCCCCCGGGCGTCCGTCTTGAATACGACCGACGGTTCCTTCGGATGCCACTTGGGTCCGCCATTTTCGGATCCCGCCTTCGGCGTGTACAGCGCGGGAGTCCGCTTGCCTTCGCCGTCGAGGAAGACGAGCTCGAAGGCGGTCGGCGCGTCCGTCGTCTTCGCCGCAAAGCAAAGTTGTTCGTCTCCGGCAGAAAACCTCGGGCCGAAGGTCCAGTGGCGGCACTGGAACACGTTGCGGTAGGCGCCGGTCTCGGGGCTGAGCAACCAGACTCCGTTGAACTCCCTCGTCGCGCCGGAGAGCGCGATCACGTCGTCCCGGCGGGACCAGGAGAAATCGAAGATCCGGGTGGGAGGCAGCCGCACGATCATCTTCTCCGTGCCCCCGCGAAGGGGTACTCGGAAGAGCTGGTATTCTTCCCGTCCACCGAAGTCGCGGGAGAAGGCGACGTGGCGGCTGTCGTGGGAGATGCGGGCCCCAACGACCCGATCCCTCCCGTGGGACAACGGGCGGAGGGCGCGCTTCCCCCGCAGGGGAACCGCCGCCAATTGAAGGGAGCCCGTGAGATTCGACAAGACGACCGCGGCGCTGCCGTCGCGCGCGACGTCCGCGAGGTAGACGTTCGGGATGCCCATGACCTGGCGCACGAAGTCGAGTCGGCTCTCCACGGAGCCTGAGGCGGCCATACTCCCCCTTGCTACGGCACTCATGTCGGGGGACAAGTATGTTGCCCTTGGGGGCTATAGCTCCCCGAGTTCCTCGCGGGAGATTACGAGACGCTGGATCTGCGAAGTTCCTTCCCAGATCTGGAACACCTTCGCGTCCCGCATCCACTTCTCCACGGGCTGGTCCCGCATATACCCGGTGCCGCCGAGGATCTGGACCGCGTCCGTCGTGACCTCCATCGCGATGTCCGCCGCGAACAGCTTCGCCATCGACGCCTCCTTGTTCATGGACATGCCCTGGTCCCGCATCCAGGCGGACCGCCAGGTCAGCAAGCGCGCGGCATCGACCTTCGTCTTCATGTCTGCGAGCAGGAACCGGATCGCCTGGAAGCTCCCGATCGGCTTCCCGAACGCCTTCCGCTGCCTCGCGTACTCCAGTGCGTACTCGTACGCCGCTCGGGCAATCCCCACGGCCCCCGCCGCGACGAGCGGTCGGGACGACTCGAGGGCCTTCATCGCCCCGAGGAACGCGGGCTCGTCCTCCCGACCCAGCATGTGGTCCGCGGGCACCCGGCAATTCTCGAGGATGACCTCGGCGGTATGGGACGCCCGGACGCCCATCTTGTCCTCGACCTTCCCCATCCGCAGCCCCGGGGTTCCCTTCTCCACGACGAACGCGCGGATGCCGAAATGGCGCAAATCCGGGTCGGTCGTCGCGAACACGACGTGGAGGTCCCCAATCCCGCCGTTCGTGATGAACCGCTTGACCCCGTTGAGGACCCACTCGTCCCCGTCCTTCACCGCGCGGGTCCGAATCCCCGCCACGTCGGACCCCGCATCGGGCTCCGTCAGGCAAAGGGCACCGAGCTTGGGCTCCGGGCCGCAGAACGGTCGGAGGAACCGCTCGAGCTGCTCATCCGTTCCCATGTGGATGATCGGCAGGTAGGCGAGCCCCGCGCCGATGAGGCCCGTCGCGATGCCCGCGCAGCCCCAGTTCAGCTCCTCGTTCACGATGCAGTGGGTCAGGGTCGAGGTGATGCCGCCGCCGCCGACTTTTTCGGGGAGGAACGCGGTGTCGAGCCCGACTTCGTGCGCCTTCTTCACGACGTGCCACGGGATCTCCCCGCGCTTGTCGTATTCGAGGGAGATGGGGCGCATCTCTTTTTCCGCGAACTCGTGCGCGGTCTTCTGCATCAGCTTCTGTTCGTCGGTCAGTTCAAACTCAACCATGGTCCCGACCCGCCACCCGCTAGGCGTCCGAAGCGACTC
>JACQPO010000210.1 GCA_016207545.1 Methanobacteriota archaeon
CGGCAAGATTCGGAGGACTCGCGGAAGCAGGAACGTCAGCGCGAGCCCAAGGAAGAACGCGGCGATTGCGGCACCCGTCAAGGTGACGGCAAACAGGAGCAGGGCGACGGGGACCGCCAGGATGACGGTCATGATCGAGGCCTTCGCGCCTTGGATCTCCCGCCTCATGTAGTCGACTTCGTTGAACTCCGGGAGTTCGAACTTCGCGTCGTCTTCCTTCTTCTTCCGCTTCGCGGCTTTCGCCACGGGCGCCGCGTACACGCAGGCCGGATAAAACCCTACGCCTCGCGCGGCCGGGCGCGGAGCGCGGCGGTCTCGACGTCGACCTGGCGGATCGACGTGATCATGATGCCCACGAGGATGCCGGACACCCATCCCGTCGGGACGCCCGTCAAGATCCGCGTGACGTTCGTGCTCTCGTACGGCGTCAACAATTGGACGAAGCCGTCCACCGCCACGGGCAGGATGCCGAGGAACACGAAAAGCGCGGCGAACACGACCGGCCCGAGGTGCCGGCGACCCCACGCCTGCACGGACTTCGGGAGGACGTTCACGACTCCCTGCACAATGCTCGTGGACGGCGTCGCGAACATGGCGGTGAGCAGGCCGAAGTTCGCGAACACGTAGATTGACTCCATCCTCGCGTCCATGGGCATCTGGTTCCCGTTCAGGAAGAGGGAGCGGCTCGCGAGCTGGTGGCACTGCGCGTCGCCGACGTAATAGACGATGCGCGGGTAGAGCCAGAACGAGTCGTACACTCCGCCGTTGTCCACGATGTTCGCGCTTCCGTCGAGCGCCCCCGGGTCCCCGGGTGCAGGCGGAGGGATCGTGTTCGCAGGAAGCGTGTACGGGACGACGAAGTTGGAGACCGTCCAGACAATCGAGAGGACGAACACGCCGAATAGCAGTTTGCTGAAGAACAGGTTCTCCCGGAACGCCACGGGTCCGCGACGGCCTGCCGCCTATTTCTCCCTTTTGGCGGTGCGCTGGAGCCCCGGTCACACGTGGGGCCGAAACCGCTTCAACAGGAGGGAGTTCGTCACGACGCTCACGGAGCTGAAGCCCATCGCCGCGCCCGCGAACACGGGGTGGAGCAAGAGCCCCAGCCCGAGGGCGAACAACGCGCCCGCCGCCACGGGGATAAACGCGGTGTTGTAGAAGAACGCCCAGAACAGGTTCTGGCGAATCTTCGCGACCGTGCGGCGGCTCAGCTGGATGGACGCGACGACGTCCCGCAGGTCGTCCTTGATCAGGACGATCCCGCCGGCCTCCATCGCGACGTCCGTCCCACTGCCGATCGCGATGCCCACGTCCGCCTGGGCGAGGGCGGGCGCGTCGTTAATCCCGTCGCCGACCATCGCGACGACCTTCCCGCCGGCCTGCAACGCCCTGATTTTCTCGACCTTCTGGCCGGGGAGCACCTCCGCGATCACGGTGTCGAATCCCAGCTCGCGGCCAATCGCCTTCGCAGTACGCTCGTTGTCCCCCGTGAGCATGACGACCTCGATCCCCATCCGCCGGAGGGCGGCGATTGCGGCCCCCGAGTGTCCCTTGACCGTGTCCGCGACCGCGATCACGCCTGCGACCTTGCCGTCCACGGCCAGAATCATGGCGGTCTTTCCTTGCTCTTGGAGTTTCGAGAGCTCCCCTTCTGCGGCTCCGAGCGGAATCCCCGTCGCCTCCAGCAACCGCCGGTTGCCGAGCAGGACCGCGCGGCCGCCAACCCTGGCGCGAATCCCGTGTCCGGGGATCGCCTCGAAGTCCGTCGGGTCCGCGAGGGGGAGCCCCCGGGACTCGGAGGCGCGCACGACCGCCTCCCCGAGCGGATGCTCGGAGCCCTTCTCCGCGCTCGCCGCCAGTCGCAGGACGTCAGCTTCCGGAAGACCCATCGGGAGGACATCCGTGACGGACGGCTTCCCCTTCGTCAGGGTCCCCGTCTTGTCGAAGACCACGGTCGTGACCTTGCGGGCTCTTTCGAGGTATTCGGCGCCTTTGATCAGGAGGCCGTTCTCCGCCCCCTTGCCCGTGCCGACCATGATTGCCGCGGGCGTCGCGATGCCGAGCGCGCACGGGCATGCGATGATGATGACGGCGATGAAGATTGACAAGGACCATGCGAAACCGCGCGGCGTGAGGAAATACCACAGCGCGAACGCGACGAGGGCGGCGGTCACGACGGCGGGGACGAAGACGGCCGCGACGCGGTCCACGAGCCGCTGGATCGGCGCGCGGGACTGCTGCGCGTCCTCCACCAACTTGATGATTTGCGCGAGCGCGGTGTCCTGCCCCACCTTTGACGCGCGGCACTTCAGGAGGCCGGACTTGTTGATCGTCGCCCCGAACACCTCGGCGCCCGGCAGTTTGTCGATCGGGATTGACTCGCCGGTAAGCATGGACTCGTCCACGGACGAAGTGCCGTCGACGACGACGCCGTCCACGGGAATCCGTTCTCCGGGCCGGACGACGAGGATGTCCCCAACCAGGACTTGTTCCACGGGGACCTGTTCCTCTTTTCCGCCCCGCAGGACCGTCGCGGTCCGCGGCTGCAGGTCCATGAGCTTCCGAAGCGCGTCGGATGCCCTCCCCTTCGCGAGCTCCTCCATGTACTTGCCGAGCAGGATAAGGGCGATGATGAACGCGGAGGCCTCGAAATACGTAAGGCGCTGCGCAGTCCCGAACAGGTTCGCGAGCACGTTCGTCGGAAGGAACGTGACGAACGCGCTGTAGCCCCACGCCGCGCTCGTGCCGAGCGCGATCAAGACGTCCATGTTCGCCATCCGGTTCCGCAGGGCGTCCCACGTGCCCCTGTAGAAGCGCCAGCCGGGGGCGAACTGCACGGGGGTCGCCAAGAGGAGCCCGAGGTACGCCGTTTCGTCCTCTCCGTAGGGCAACGTCCAGCCGAGGGCGGCTGCGAGGAGGGGGAGGATCATGACGAGGACGACGAGCGGGGTCGCAAGGAGGAGGGAAATCGCCGTATCCCGCTTGAGCTTCTTCAGCTCCGCCTCGGGCCTTAGGAACGTGAGCTGGCACGTCCCGGAGCAGAAGTGGTACATGCGCCCGCGGACCTCCGCCTTGAGGTCCGTGGCCTCGGCCACGTACATCCCGCAGACCGGGTCGACCGCCATCGCTGCCTCCGGAGGGCCGATTTGGCGGCAGTATAACCCTTTTTGCTTTTCGCGGCGCGGATTCGAGCGTCAGAAAGTCCAAATACGCCGAGCCCGGCTGTCCCGACGAACCGGATGAAGGTCGCGATGGTCACTCCCTACTGGTTCCCCATCCGGGGGGGTGTGACCGCGTACGTCTCCGGGTTGGCCGCGGAGCTGCGCCGCTCCTACGACGTGGACGTGCACGTCATCGCACGGGAAGGCGGCCCCGAGGGGGCGACGATCGTCGGCGGCACGCCCACGGAGTTCGTGCGCCGCGCGGCCGAGGCGCTCGAGACGGTCGCGCCGGATGTCGTGCACGCCCACGGCCATTGGTACGCCCTCCAGGCCGCCCTTCGCTACCGGGGCCGCCACCCGGGCACCCGGGTCCTCTTCACGTTGCACACGGAGTTCCGCCCGCGCTCGTGGCTGCGTCGGCGGTTCCTGCATCGCCAGCTGTCCAAAGCCGACGTGCTCACGGCGGTGAGCCTCCACCTGCTCGAACGGACGCTGCGCACGTTCCGTCCCAGGACGGGGGCGCGGGTGACGCGTCCGGGCGCGTCCGTACGCGCGGCGAGCCCGGACGTCGTGCGCACGTTCCTGCGGGCC
>JACQPO010000207.1 GCA_016207545.1 Methanobacteriota archaeon
GAGCCGGTCCGCGATCCGGCGCAGGTGGTCGAACCCCTCCGTGCCGACGCCGCCCAGCAGGTCGGAGGCCTTCGCGAGGACATCGGGTCCGCCCCGGAGGGCGATCAGGTCCCGCAACGTCCCTTCGACGTCGAGCAGTCCCGCCTTGTCGAGCTCCGCGTGGAGGATCTCGAGGTTCCGCTTGTCGAGCGTGTGGAGGATGTGGTTCTGGTGCTCCTTCGGCGTCTTCAGGTACGCGCGGAGCATGCCGATGTGCCCGATCCGCGTCTCGATCTGCCGCACGCCCGCGTTCCGGATCGAGCGGACGGCCAGCGCAATCGTCTCCGCGTCCGCCTCGAGCGGGGCCGCTCCGAGGATTTCGCAGCTGAACTGCCAGAACTCCCGATACCGGCCCTTCTGCGGCTCCTCGTACCGGAACACGGGGCCGAACGAGTACAGCTTGAGCGGCTTCGGCGCGTTCCGCAGTTCGTTTACGTAGTACCGGAGCACGCCCGCGGTGAACTCCGGGCGGAGCACGAGGGAGCGCCCGCCTTTGTCCTGAAAGACGTACATCTCGCCCTCGATCCCCGGGCCGGCCTTCGCGTGGAACAGTTCGAGCGGCTCGAACATGGGCGGCAGGACTTCGCGGAACCCGAACGACTCCGCGGTGCGCCGGAACGCGGCCTCGACAAAGCGGTGGCGCGCGAGGTACGCAGGGTCCAGGTCGCGCGTGCCCCGGGCGCGCTCGATCATGCGCGACGGATGAACGGCGCGGGGTTAAACCTTTGGCGGCGTCGGGATGAACCGTGCTACGGCGTGCCAGCCACAAAGCGGCATACCAAGCTACTTAAATAATGCGAAGGCGTTAGGAACGCGGGAGGAGACGTAGGCAGCATGCGGCCAGGTCTCCTGGTACTCCTAGTCTTCGCAGGATTCGTAGCAGCGTTCATGCTCGTGGCCCTTCCGGCGGACGCGGCTCCGTCCCTCGACGCGGGCGGCGACCCTCGGGTTCAGCTCGTCGCGTCCGTCGACATCGCGACGGAGATCGTCCGGAGCGGCGGGGTGTTGCCGTTCCGGGTCCGCGTCGTCGACCACTTCGCGGCGCCCGTGGCCGGCGCGACGGTCACGGTCGAGGCGAGCGGCGGCGTCGTGACCCCCGCGTCCGCGCTGACCGACGCGAACGGGCTCGCGCGGTTCACGTTCACGGCGAAGGTCGAGCAGGCGCAGGAGATGGTCCTCCTCGTGTCCGTGCAGTTCGAGGACGCGTTCCCGGACGAGGCACAGCAGACCGTGATCGTGATCCCTCCCCTGCCCCAGCGGCCGATTTACGCGCGACCGGAGGCCGCGGCGGGCGCGGGGATCGGCGCCGCGATCCTGGCGGCGATCGCGAGCACGGAGTTCGGCCGGTACGGGCTGTTCAACGTCGTCGTGTTCCCCCTGTACTCCCGTCTGAAGAAGGAGGAGGTGCTCGACCACTTCGTCCGCGGACAGATCTACGGGTACATCATGTCCCACCCCGGGGAGCATTACAACAGCCTGCGGGAGACCCTGAAGGTCACGAACGGAACCCTCGCGCACCACCTGCGCACGCTGGAGATGCAAGGGTTCGTGAAGTCCCTGCGGGACGGCATCTACAAGCGCTTCTATCCCGTCGAGATGCAGATTCCGCGGCACAAGGGCATCCGGCTGAGCGACCTGCAGCACCACATGCTCGCGCTCATCCGGTCGAACCACGGCCGCACGCAGCAGGAGATTGCGGACAACTTGGGCGTGACCCAGCAGACCGTGTCGTACAACCTCCGCCACTTGAACCGCGAGGGGCTGATCCGTATGGAGAAGGACGGGCGTGCGAAACGGTACTTCCCCATGGACACGTAGCCCGCGCGCAGCCGGGAGCGCGGTCTTCGTTCTCCGCAAGCCACAAAAGGGTGTGCCAAAAGGATGATATATCTCACAAAGCGGCGTACAAATCGCTTTTTATAGCCTATTTCCCCTTGCGGGAGTCAGCACGCCCCGGGTGTGGCGTGCACGTGAGCCTTTCCAAGGGAGCGGGAGAAGGAGGTCAGGGAACCATGCGACTAGGACGTGTGAGCGGACTGTTTGCGGCTGCAATCGTGGGCCTGGTCGTCCTGATGGTCCTCTCGGGGATTCCGGCAGCGGCTGCCGCGCCGACCCCGTCGGAGGAGCCTCGGCAGGCGGGCGGCGCGACGTTGCTCGTCGGGGGCCAGGACGAGATGAAAGTGCGCAATTGGCTGCCGCCAAGGGCGAACGACGTGTGGACGGCCGACGTGCTCTTCCGAGCGTACGACTCCGTCCTGCAGGGCCACCCGACGGAGGACCGACTGCTCGCGTGGATCGCAAAGGGCGTGGACTTCGACGAGGACGGCATCTTCGAAGCGTCCGAATACAACGTCTTTGCGGAAACGGCGGGCGCCGCGACGCCGTTGGAGATTACGTTTTACTACGACTTCAACGGTGTGCGGTGGCACGACGGTACCCAGATGACACCGTGGGACCTGTTCTTCTCCTCCCACGTTACTGCGATGTGCCCGCGGTGTACGTCCGACTTTCGGGCGTTGTACACGGGGGGTTCCGGCATCTCCTATGACGCCGGCGGCCGCCAACTCAACATCGTGCCGGTGGACCTGAACCCGGCGACGCCCGAACTCGAGAAGAACTGGGAGGGCGAGAGCGCCATGGCGGGCGACGCGAACCTTCGGGTCGCCGTGGAGTTCACCCTCACGGAGCCGTTCGCGCTGTTCTACGAGTCCGCCGCCACATCTCCCGTCATGATGCCCATCCACCTCTGGGCGGGCACGGGCGGCGGGAAGCACGCGGACCTCAAGTGCGCGGTCTGGCTGCCTCCGTCGGAGGCAACGGCCCGCGGCGCGCCGCAGTGCGGCAACGCGGACCCGACGAAGTGGGGACGCGGAATCCCCAAGACGGACCCCCAGGGGTACGACTTCGAGGCTGCGGCGGCTTGGACACCGGGAGACCGTGACGTGGTCGGACACGGGCCGTTCAAGTTCGACACATGGATCTCCGGCGTCGAGGCGAAGGTCGTCCGGAACGACGACTTCTACACGGGCATCGACGCGGTCACGGGGACCGTGTACGAC
>JACQPO010000202.1 GCA_016207545.1 Methanobacteriota archaeon
GAGTACAACTTGACCGTAGAGCAGGCCGGGTACGTGACCTTGCGGAGGGTCGTCCGCGTCGACCCCCGAGACGTCGACCCGGCGAAGGCCGCAATCGACCTGGGGACCTTCTCCCTCCAACACGTCGAGGACGTCCGGCCGCTGCTCATCGCAGGGATCGCGATCGCCGTCTCCGCGGCCTTGGTCCTGGCCGGCGTCCTTCGGCGCCGACGTGACCGCTTCCGGGAGCACTTCGAGGAACTCGAACCCGAGGAAGGGGAAGCGGAGCGCTAGCGCGGGTACTCGTAGACGCCGCGACCCGTCTTACGTCCAAGACGCCCCGCACGCACGAGCTGACGGAGGAGGGGCGCGGGCCGGTATTTCGCGTCCCCGAAGTCCGCGTGGAGCACCTCGAGGACCGCGAGGCACGTGTCGAGTCCGATGAGGTCCGCGAGCTCAAGGGGGCCCATCGGGTGGTTGAGCCCCAGCTTGGCGACCGTGTCGATGTCCTCCCTCGATGCGACGCGCTCCCCCAGCGCGAAGAACGCCTCGTTGATGAACGGCATGAGGATGCGGTTGCTCACGAACCCGGGGAAGTCGCGCACCTCCACGGGCGTCTTCCCGACCGCGACCGCCAACTCGCGGACGGCGCGCACGGTCTCGTCGCCCGTCCCGAGCCCGCGGACAATCTCGACGAGCCGCATGACCGGCACGGGGTTGAAGAAGTGCATCCCCACGAACCGGTCTGACCGCTTCGTCGCGCCCGCCAGCTCCGTGATCGAGATCGAGGACGTGTTCGACGCGAAGATCGTCGCCGGAGGGCACAGGGCGTCGAGCTCCGCGAACACGGCCTTCTTCACGCCCCGGTCCTCGACGACGGCCTCGATGACGAGGTCCGATGCCGCCAAGTCCGCGAGCGCGAGGGTCGTGCGGATCCGGCCGAGGGTCGCCGCCCTCTCCGCCTCTGACACCTTGCCCCGCTCCACGCCCTTCCCGAGGCTAGCGGCGATCGCATGCATCCCCTTCTCGAGGAACCGGTCCTCGATGTCGCTCATGATGACCTCGTACCCGGCCCCCGCCGCGACCTGCGCAATCCCGGCGCCCATCTGGCCCGCGCCGACGACGCCAATCCGTCGAATCATCGAACTCCCCGCGACCGCGAACCGGACGGCGCGGTAAAACCCTTCGTCAGCTCGGCGGGTCCGCGACGGGGGCGGGCGCGGGCTGGGTCGGGAACACCCGTTGCCAATACGCCTGCATGTGGACCGCCGCCAAGCCGAGGTACGCCGGCGCCTCCAACATCCGCCAGAGGGAGAGGCGGAGCAGGAATTCGATCACGCTGGAGGACCGCACGGGGGAGCTGTCCAAAAACGCGAGCTCCGGCTCCGAGAGCCACGTGGCCGCGAGCGCCGTCAGGAACAGGAGGAGACACAGGCCGTATACGACGCGCCGCTGCCGCTCCGCGACGAGGTAGTTGATCTGAAGCGCGATGCCGGCGGCGAACGCGGCGGTCCCCCACGTCGTGTCCCACAACAGGCGCTGCGCGGGGATGAGGAGGGACTCCAAGGGAAGGCCGCGCCCGGCGACGTACAGCGACTCGAGGAGGAACGCGACGAAAAAGATGCCGATGATCACGCCCCCCACGGTCAGGAGGACGAACGCGACGGACACGGACACCTCGTGCTTCCGGGAGACCGCCTTCGAGCCGAGGAACAGGAACGTGGAGCCGAAGCTCAGGAACAACGCTCCGAGCGCGGCGACGAGGGGAATCCACAACACGATGAGCCCGATGCTCGTCAGGAGGAGCCCCCACCGCGTGCGCCGCCACCATCGAATCGGTCGCCTTTTCGCGACCGGGGGCTCCCCCGCCACGCCGGGCGATGGCGCGAAGGGCGGAAAAGGCTTCCCCCAAGTTCGGGCGACCGAAACTCACGCCTTGGCCGGGGTCGGGGGAACGGTCGAGGACGATCGCGCGATGAGGTACATCACCCCGAGCCCAACATACGGCGGGGCCTCGACGATCCGATACAGGGAGAACCGCCACAGAAAATCGATTACGGTGCCTCGCCGCACGGGGGCGGACCCGAACGCCGCCAACTCCCCGGCCGCGAGGAGCGTGGCGACGACGGCCGTCGCGATGAGGAGGGCGACGAGGGCCCACAGGAGCACGCGACGGCCCGCGGGGAGCAGGTAGGTTGCCTGCAGCGCGATCCCCGCCGCGACCGCGATGGTCGCAGGGAGCGTGCCCCAGACGACCAGCGATGCGGTGTCCGCGATCGTCGCCATCGGGCGCAGGAGGTAGGCGGCGACGTAGGCGTCGTACAGAAACGCGCCGAACAAGACGGCGATTGCAGTCCCTCCCACGAGGAACGCGACGAACGCCACCGTCACCGCGATTCGGTGGAGGCCACCGAGCCCGCGCGCCCCCAGGAAGAGGACCGTGGACCCCACGGAGAGGGCGAGGAAGGCCCCGAGGGAGGCCCACGGAACCCAGAGAAGCATGAGTGCGAGCGCGGACCACAGCAACCCCGCGCGCGTGCGCCGCCAGGCACGCTGAACGCGCATCGTCTCGACGAGCGCCTTCAGGAACGGAGGGGACGTCGGCGCCCGCGGCGTCGGCAGAAGCGCGAGGCATGAGGGGCACGCGGTGGGCCCCGCCAGAAACACCGCCCTGCACCGAGGGCATACGACAAACGGCGGCGGGCCCCCCACGCGGACCGTACCGGCAGAACCGCGGAAAAGCCTTGCCCGCTCAGTCCCGCTCGACGATGACCGCCATCGCGTTGCCGCCGCCGAGGCACAACGTCGCGAGCCCCCGCTTCGCCCCGCGGTCCCGCATCGCGTACACGAGCGTCGTGAGGATGCGGGCGCCCGTGCATCCGAGCGGATGGCCGAGCGCGACGGCCCCCCCGTGGACGTTCACCTTCTCGTGGGGCAGGTTCAGGGCGCGCATGACCGCGATCGTGGCGGACGCATAGGCCTCGTTGTGCTCGAACAGGTCGAAGTCGTCGATCGCGAACCCCGTCTTCTTGAGCAGCTTGTGCACCGTCGGGATCGGGGCCTCCATCACGTTCTCCGGCGCGACGCCGCTCGTCGCGTAGTCCACGATGCGCGCGAGGGGCGTGATGCCCCGCGCCTCCGCCGCCTCGCGGGTCATGAGCACGAGCGCGGCCCCGCCGTCGCTGAGCTGGGACGCGTTCCCCGCGGTGACGGTCCCGCCCTCCTGGAACACGGGCTTCAGCCGCGCGAGCTTTTCTAGCGAGGTGTCGGGCCGTACGCCCTCGTCCGTGTCGAACACGACCGTCTCCCCTTCGCCCTTGGGGACCTCGATCGGCACAATCTCGTCGCGGTACTTGCCGCCGCGAATCGCCTTCAGCGCGCGCGTGTGGGACTCCAGGGCGAACGCGTCCTGCTCCTCGCGGGTGACGCCGAACCGGCGCGCGACGTTGTCCCCCGTGATGCCCATGTGGTAGTGGTTGTACGCGTCCCACAGGCCGTCGTGGACCATCGCGTCGAGGAACGTGACGTTTCCGTACCCCGCGCCCCACCGGACCTCCTTCACGAGGTACGGGGCCTGGGACATGGACTCCATGCCGCCCGCGACGACGACCGCCTCGTGGCCCGCCCGGATCGCGTCGAAGCCGATCGTGACCGCCTTGAGCCCGGAGGCGCACACCTTGTTCACGGTGACCGCGCCGACGTCCTCCGGGATGCCTGCGTGGATCGCGGCCTGACGGGCGGGCGCCTGACCGGTTCCCGCCTGGACCACGTTGCCCATGATGACCTCCTCGACCTCGGACTTCGCGAGGTGTGCGCGCTCGACCGCGTGGCGGATCACGTGCGCGCCGAGGCGGGCCGCGGGCACGTTGCGGAGCGCGCGTCCGTACTTCCCGATCGGCGTGCGGCACGCGCTCGCGATCACGACGTCCATCGTGCTCGCGCGTTCAAAGGGTTCGGGCGGTAATACACTTTCGCCCGAACTATCATGACTCGTCCTTGTCGTCCTCGTGATCTTCGCGGTCTTCGTCGTCCCCGTGGCCTGGATCGCCCGCGTGCTTCGCGTGCTCCTCGTGCCCCGCATGGCCGAACGCGCGCCGGTCCTTGACCGTCGCGGTCTCGTGCACCTCGAGTTCCTCGGCCTCCACCGCGTCGATCGTGCAGAACGGGCCGATGTGGACCTCCTGACCGCGGACGAGGCGGGCACGGGTCGCCTCCAAGTAGATCTCTTCGCCCTCGATGGTATCCACGGACAACTCCCCGTTCCGCTGGGAGAACAGCCCGCGTCCGACGCCCTCGCCGCGCCGCACTTCGATCTCTTGCGCTTGGATAACGGGGACGCGGGACGTGCCGGACAGGCGGATGTCGACGTCCTGGGCCTCGAGGCCGCCGCCGATGTCGAAGCGTCCCTTGCTCGTGAACGATCCCGTCCGCACCCAGCCGCGCACGTCCGCGGCCCCGGACACGCTGACGTCGTCCGCGTCGAGAATGCTCCCCCCGACCTCGAGCTTCCCGGAGACGGAGATGTCCTCGGCCTTCAGGTCTCCCGCCACGACCGTCTTGCCGGACGAGGCGAAGTCCTCCCCCCGGACGTTCCCCTTGATTTCCGCCCGGCCCGACGCGTGGAATTCTTCGCACAGGCAGTCGCCTTCGATCACACAGGCGCCGGAGATGTGGGCCTCCTTCGCGACGAGGTTCCCGGTGACCCGACCGGATCCCGCGCACCTGAACTCGTCCACGGCTTGATCGCCAGACACGACGCCCGCGCCGCGGATCACGATCTTCTTCCCGCCGACCTCGATGCGCGGCCCGGCCCTGGACATCGCCTCGCGGAGCCGCCGGTTGACCTCCTCGGCGCGGCTGCGGGCTTCCTCCCTCGACGCGAACGCCATCTCGAGGCCCTGGGAAACCTGTTCCATGGCGGTCTCGATCGCTCGCTCGATCACCGTCTCGAGATCCTCTGCGGGCGCCGTCGGCGGTTCCGGCGGTTCGGGCGGCTTCGGGGCCTCCGGCGGCTCTGACGGCGTAGGCGGCTCCTCCGGCATGGCGTCGTAGCGGGCCTTGATGTCCAGGTACGTTTTCTCGCCGATCTCGCCGCGCGCGAGGCGCTCCTCGAGCCGGCGGAGCAATTCCTCCTTTCTCATTCCCGGACCTCCTGCCTCCTCACTTCGCCTTCGTTCGCACGCCCGCGCAACGGAGCAAGTCCTCTTGCATTGTCCGCACGATTGCCATCGTCGCCATCCGTTCGAACACCATTTGCGTTCGCCTCGGCCGAGTGGATGGCGTCGTCGATATTTATACAATCGTCAACATAAAACTATAACGAGTCAACCCTCCGCGCGATGTCGTCAACTTCCGAGTAGAAAAAGTGGCTCTCCGCAACCTACACTCATATACCGGCATTCGGCTACGCCGTGCGTGGCCGACGACCCGCTCGCGTTGCTCGAAGTTGTCTCGTCCCCGAGCCGCCAACGCATCTTGGCGCTCCTCCAGAAGGGAATCGACCATCCGGAGGAGTTGGCGAAGAAGCTGAAGCTCCGCCGCCAGAGCATCGACAAGCAGCTCATCGAGCTGTACAGGTGGGGGTTCGTGGACCGGAGCGCGATCTTGCCGACGGACGGGCGGCCGCGCATCGTGTACCGCCTGAGCGAGCGGGGTCGCGAGTTCCTCGGGCGCGCAGAGACACTTGTCAACGAATACCGGGAAGGCGTGCGTCAAGATTTCCAACGCAGCCTGAAGTTCCTCGAGGACAAACTCGCAGCCGGAGAACTCGACGAGGACGCGTACCTCAAGCGGCGGCGGGAACTCGAGGCGCGGTACGACCGCTTCCTGACCGAGTCCGGGAACGGGACGCGAGCGGACGGGCACGGGGGGATTCGAACCCCCGTCAGAGGCTCCGAAGGCCTCCAGTCTGGTCCAGGCTAGCCTACGTGCCCGCGAATCGCACTTCCGAGGAGGCTCTTAGGCCTTCCGGCGCGAAAGTTGCATGTACTCCGCCGTTTCTCACCGGTCTTGGTCATGGATCCGAACGTGGGCGAGGTGTTCGTCACGTTGAAGGTGCACGGGCCTCGTCGGTCGATCGAGCTCGAACGCGTCCTCGTGGACACGGGAGCGATTCACTCCATGATCGAGAAATCGATCGCGGACCATCTGGGAATTCAGCCGGAGGCGCGGGGCGTGCTCGACATCGTGAGGGGCGAAGTCGAGCTTTCCATGTCAACGGCCGTTCTTGAAATCGAGGGACGCAGCTTTCGAGTTCCGATCATCTTGGGCGACCAGAATCTCGTGGGCCTCACAACGCTGGAGACCCTGCTGTTCGCGGTGGATCCCACGACCCAAAAATTGATTCCCCGTCACGGGGTCCTTTTCCCCGCGAGCGAACCGCTGGCCGTCGCCTAGGTCCCGACGAGCTTCCGGTACGCCGCCGCGTCGAGCAGCGACTTCGCCTCGCCGGGGTTCGCGACGTCAAGGACGACCATCCAACCCTCCCCGTACGGGGACTGGTTCACGAGTTCCGGCTTGTCCTCGAGCACGTTGTTCACCTCGACGACCGTGCCGGAGAACGGCGCGTAGATCTCCGACGCGGCCTTCACGGACTCCACGACGCCGATCTCGTCCCCTTGTTTCACGACTCTGCCGACGGCAGGCAGCTCCACGTACACGACGTCCGTCAGCTCGCGCTGCGCGTGGTCCGTGATCCCCACGCGGACGCGGCGGCCCTCGAGCTTCGCCCACTCGTGGTCCTTCGTGTACCAGAGGCC
>JACQPO010000001.1 GCA_016207545.1 Methanobacteriota archaeon
CCACATCCCGGTCGGGAGGCACGCGGAGAATGTGCCCGGCGAGGCCCTGCTCGCGCCCGCCGCGACGAAGTCGTACAGCTCCCAGTGGGACGTGCCCGACAACGTGCACGCGGCCGTCATGGAGGAATTGACGCGGGAGATGGCGGGGCGCGCGTACGAGCGGACGTGGGAGGTCGAGCTGATCGCGTGGAGCCCGGAGGCCCTTCGGCGGACCTGACGTACAGGTACGCGGTCGGTTGATTGCGGTGTCGTAGTTCGTGGAAACGTGGGCCTAAATCCAAGGCCGATCCTCCTGTCCGAGCCCCGCCCGCCGTTGCCGCCGCTCGAGGTCACGACGTTGTGGGACTTCCCCCGCCAGAGCGTCGAAGGCCTGCGGCTCGGGGATTCGACGTACCGGGGCGTGACCCCTGCGCTCGCCTGTGTGAACGTAATCCGCCGGTTCACGAATCCCGGAGACTTGGTCGTCGACCCGATGTGCGGCTCCGGCACCTCGCTCGACGCTGCGCGTTTCCTCGCCCGTCGCGCGCTCGGGTTCGACCTCGCCCCGCGGCGACCCGACATCCTGCCCGCGGACGCACGCGCCCTCCCGCTCCCGTCCGCGTGCGCGCACCTCGTCTTCGTCGACAGTCCGTACGGGGACAACGTGCGGTACTCCGACGACCCACGGTGTCTCGGCACGTTGGCGGCGACGGACGACGCGTTCTACGACGCGGTCGAGGCCGTCGCAAGGGAGGCGCATCGCGTGCTCCGCCCGCAGGGCGTGCTCGCGTGGATCATCAGCGACGCGTACCGGAAACACCGGTTCACGCCCGTCGGCTTCCGCGCGTACGAGCGACTGCTGCGCCACTTCGCGCCGGTCGACGTCGTGTGCCTCGCGCGCAGGAACGACCGGAGCGCGAACCCGATGTGGGAGCACCGCGCGCGGACCCGCGGGTTCTACCTTCGCGGGTTCAAGTACCTCTTCCTGATGCGAAAGGAGGGCTCCGCGTGAGCGTGCTGGACCGCGCGAGTCCGGAGACGTTGCGGACATTGAGCGCGATGCGCAGGGCCTTGGCGGCACACGTGGAGCGGCGCGGGGATCGGCTCGTCGTGAAGTACTGGTCGGGATGGATTGCGTTCCGGAGCTTCGCGGCCGGGCGCGCGTTCGCAGAGGTGCGTCCGGGCAAGACCGGGATTGAGCTGTTCCTGTTGCCCCCGCGAACAGCGCTGCGGGATCCACACGGTTTGGCGGCTCCGGTTCCGCCGTCCCGCGGTTGGGGATGGTTCCGCACGCGCGTGAAGGTCGCGAACGGGCTCGCAGACCGGGCATTCGACCTCCTCGCGCAATCCTACGAATGCGCACGCCGCATGCCGCGCAAGGGGCGTCGCAGGTGAGGAGAGTTTATGTATAACCTCGTGTATAATTCGCGCAACGTGATCGCGAAAGTCAAGAGGTGGGGAAATTCCCTTGGACTCGTTGTGCCCGCGCCGGTCGTCCGCGAGCACGGGCTGCGAGATGGGGATGTCGTGGAGGTCGAAATCCGCCGCAGGATTCCCCACCCGCACGAGCTGGCGGGCACGGTGAAGTTCCGGACTCCCCTGCACGTCCTCCTGCGCGAGATGGAGGAGGGTTGGGAAGATCGCTGAGTTCCTATACGACTCGTGGGCGATCCTCGCAAGCCTGGAGGACGAGCGCCTGGAGCCCTACTTCCGACCCGGCCGCGGGGTCACCACATGGCTTCAACTGATGGAGACGTATTGGGCCTTGCTCCGGGACGGAATTTCGGAGGAAGAGGCCACCCGCATTGTCGAATCGTTCGAATCCCTCCTCTTAGACTTTTCCTTCCCCGACATCCGAGCGGCGCTCGCGCTTCGCCTTCGATGGCATCGCCGGGGCACCCGGATTTCCTATGTGGATGCGATCGGATACCACCTTGCGCGCTCTCACGGGTTACGATTCCTCACGGGGGACCCCGCCTTCCGGGGAGCTACCGGCGTGACGTTCCTCGGCCTGGGGCGACGCGGATAGAGGCGGCGTGCGTGCCCCGCGAGCGCGGGGGGTTCCTCCAGGGCTAGGCGGGGACGACGGTGCGTGGCACGTCCTCGGAGGGACGTTCCGCGGCGGCCTTGACGAGGTCGTAGTTCGCCACGATCCCGACGATCTCCTTGCCGTTGAAGACCGCCAGGTGGCGGAGCCCGTGCCGCATCATGAGC
>JACQPO010000203.1 GCA_016207545.1 Methanobacteriota archaeon
GAACCTGTTCGTGATTCTGACGCCGCAGGCGGACTACGACCCCGTGCGGGCGGCCGCGGGCGCGATGATTGCGGACGCGATGCGCCAGGTCGGTCTCAACGCGGCGTCGAAGCCCACGGCGTTCGGCGAGATCGTGAACCGGATCACCGTGCACGACTTCGACCTGTACATCCTCGGCTGGCGGATTGGCGGGACGGACCCCGACTATCTGTTCAACTTCTTCCACAGCTCGCAAGCGGCGGCCGGTCAGAACTACCCGGGCTTCAACAACGCCCAGTATGACCAGGTCATCGACGACTCGCGGAGGGAGTTGGACCGAACAACCCGCCGGGCGCTAATCTTCCAGGCACAGCTGATCCTGGCGGAGCAGCGGCCCTACGACGTCCTGTACTACCGAACGAACATCGAGGGCTACCGGCAGGACCGGTTTGTGAACTGGACCGTGGCCTCGGGCTCGATCTGGAACTTCTGGTCCCTCCAGGGTATCCAGCCGCCGTCCGTGGTCTCCATGCGAGCGACGATTTCCGTGGAGTCGGCGACCCAGTCGGGCGCCACGGAGACGATCACCGTCACCGTGCTCGACAACGAGGCCCGCGCGCTCCAGGGCGCGAGCGTCGAACTGAGCGTCGACGCGGGCTCCGTGTCAATCGGCGCCTGCACCGCAACGACCTGCACCGGCACGACGGACGTGACGGGCGTGGTGCGTTCCACGTTCCAGGCGCCCGACGTGACCGCGGAGTCGACCGTGATCATCCAGGCGACGGCAAGGCATCCGGACTTCACCCCCATCACGCGCAATGCCGTGATTCGGGTGTTCCCGCTGGGCGCGCAGTTCCTGTCCTTGAAACTGGAGCTGCCGGTCGGCGACCGGGTGACCGCGGGCCAGTCCGTGCCGATGTCGGTCACGGTGCGGGACCAGGACCGCGCGCTGGCCTCGGATGCGACCGTCCAGATTGCGAGCGAGGACCCGAACAAGCTGACGCCGAACCCCGCGAGCGGCACGGCCGCTGACGTTGCCCAGGTGACCTTGGGCGCAGCGGCGACGATCAGCGCCGCGGACACGCTCACGATTACCGTGACGGCCACGAGGGCGGGCTTTACGGACGCGCTCGCGAGCGTGGACATCAGCGTCGTGCCGACGGGCGAGGCGACGAGGCTCTGTCCGGATGGCTCGCGCCGACCTCTAAGCGAACCGTGTCCGACGGTCGCCACGCCGGGCCTTGACGTGCTGCCGATCCTTGCCGGAATTGGCATTGCGGCGCTCGTGGCCGGTGTGGTCGCGCGAAGGAAGAAGCGGAGCTGACCACGCTCCGTTTCTCCTTTCTTTCCCTTTCGACGCGCCGCCATCGCGGCGTTGAACGACCGGAGGTTGGGACATGAGGCTGCGCACGTTCCTCGTCAGACGGGCAGTTCATACGATGATCACTCTGGTGATCGTCCTCGTGCTCCTGTTCGTCATCTTCAGGTTGATGCCCGGGGATCCGACCCGTTTCTTCATCCGACCGGGACAGACGGAGGCGGACCGGATCGACCTGCTCGTCGACTTCGGCTTCTACAAGCGGGTGCCCGCGCCCGGAAACGGGTTTGAGGCGCTGTTCGAGACCTCGCAGCCCGGCACCTACGAACTCACCATCACCGTCGAGGACGCCCAGCGGCGGAACCAGACGTTCCACTTCACGCACGTGTTCCAGCCCAGGCAACAGGTGTCCGATCCGTTCCTCCGCGTGTTCGCGAACGCCACGAACGGGGATCCCGCTTGGGCGATCAACCCGGGCGAGTCCGTCGCGATCACGTTTGCTGTGGAGAACCCCAAGGCGAGCACCGTCTACGACGGAAACGTGACCGTCTCGAGGGCAGGGGCCGACGTCGCGACGTTCCCGCTGGGGGAGGGGGAGGTCGTCACGTGGACCCCCTCGGAGATCGGCGCCTACGGCGTCCGCGTCGAGGCGGCCGGTGAGGTCGGCTACGCCGGCGTCGCGGTCAACGTCCCCGACCCGTCCCCGTTCCGGCTGCCGGAGAGCCAGGGCCACATCTACACGACGACGCTCACTCCAAGCCGGTCCCGCCTCACGATCAACGTGACCTCGACCGGCGCAAGCATCGCCTCGGTCGGGGCATTCGTCCGGGTGCCGACGATCGGCGACATCGATCGCGTTCAGCTGGTCCATCCCACGACTGCGGTGCCGACCAACATCCTCGAGGAATTTTGGGCCTACATGACGAGCATGCTCGTCGGGGACTTCGGCCGCTCCCTGTACTCGAGGGCGCCGGTCTGGGACGAGATCTCCCTCCGCGTCGGGCCCTCCCTCCTCCTCTTCGGTAGCGCGACGATCATCGCCTACGCGCTCGGGGTTCTCGTCGGCGCCGTCCTCGCCTGGCGGCGCGGGTCCAAGATGGAGCTCAGCGCCATCGTCGTGAGCCTGTTCTTCTTCAGCATGCCCGTGTTCTGGTTCGGGCTCATCCTGCTGTGGCTGTTCGGGTTCACGCTTGGATGGTTCCCCCTCGGCGGGTTTGCCACGCTCGAGGCGGCCCAGGCGGGCGGCCTCACGTACGCCCTCGACGTCCTGCGGCACATGGCCCTGCCCTTGCTGAACCTGGTGATCCTCAGCCTTGCGGGCACGATCCTCCTCATGCGGAACAGCATGCTGGAGGTTATGGGCGAGGACTACATTACGACCGCGAAGGCGAAGGGGATCAGCGAGCGGGCCGTGATGTACCGCCACGCGGCCCGGAACGCAATGCTCCCCGTCGTCACCGCGTTCGCGCTCTCGATCAGCGGTGTCATCAGCGGGGGCGTCCTCACCGAGACGATCTTCTCCTGGCCAGGGATGGGCGCGTACCTCGTGTCCTCCACGCTCCAGCAGGATTTCCCGGCGGTCCAGGGGGCGTTCTACCTGCTCGCCGTGTTGACGATTCTCGCGAACCTGATCGCGGACGTTCTCTACGCGTACCTCGACCCGCGCGTGAGGCTATAGCATGGCCGTCGAGGGCGGCTTCGGGAAGCCGACATCCGGCATCCTCTCCCGCCGGATGCGCGAGCGCGTGCTCCTCTGGCGGCGCCTGTTCATTGCGAACTGGAACCTGTTCAAAGCCTCCCGGATCGGGGTCGTCGGCCTCGCGATCATGATCGCGTTCGTACTCCTTGCCCTCGCAGCCCCGTTCATGGGCCTGCGGGACCCCATACGGTGGACCGCCCCTGACGAGGACCTCATCGAGGTCGCGTCGTTTTGGACGAAGGACAACCGGACCGGATCGGAGATTCAGACGGCTCTGCCGTTCGACCAACCCGTGGCCTTCCGAATGGGCCCGAGAGAGTTCGACGTGCGCGCGGACCGGATTTACGTGGCGGGCGGGAATCGGCTGTACGCGCTCTTTGGCGAGCCGGGACGTCGCGGAGAGAACGCGTGGGGCACGTTCCAGTTCTTCAACGTCGCCGGCGACGGCATTCCTCGGAGGATTTCCGTGCCGCCGATCGCGATGAACTTCGGCAATTTCGACCGCGAACCGCCGGACTACGAGCTTCATGTCGGCACGGATGACGGCGCCGTCTTCATCCTGCGCGATTCCGGCCCAGTCGTGCCCTCCGGGACGAACGTCGCGCGCGTAAACCTCGACGCGGCCGTCACCGGGATGGCGGCGTTCACCGGCGACATGGAAGCGCCGGCCGCCGTCCTGGGGAGTCCCGCCGTCACCTGGTTCAACGGAACCGCCTGGGTCACGAGGGTTGTCCCCGGGTTTGGCGATGCGCGGGGGGACGCGGGTCTGTACGCCTCCCTCGGGCTCGATTCCTCCGACGGCGTCCATCTTGGGTTCCTCAGCCTCCGGGACGGGGCGCCGCGCGTAGCCTCCCTCGCGGGGGATACGTGGACGATCCGGTCCCCGGAGCCCTTTAGCACCTCGGTAAACCTCGGGCCATACGTGTCCCTCGCGATCGGCGCCGACGGGAACCCGCGCGTCGCGTACTACGATGAGAGCGAGGCCGACCTCAAGTTCGCTCATTGGACGGGGACGGCGTTTGACGTTACGTACGTGGACTTCGGTGGCGATGTCGGCCGGTATGCGTCCCTCGCCCTGGAGGCAGGCACGGACTTGCCGCGAATCGCGTATTACAGCGCCGCCGACACCAGCCTGAAGTTCGCGTCGTTTGACGGCGCCTCGTGGACCTTCGAGACCGTCGCCCCGATGGCGGACCCGGACGTGGCCGCGCCGCCCGCCGCCTTGCGGGGGCGCTTGATTTCCCTGGCGATCGACGGGGTCGGGGTGCCCCACATCGCGTACCACGACGCGCTCTTGGGCACCGTGAACTACGTCCGCAAGGTCGGCCCGACCTGGGCGCCGCCCGTGACCGTGGACGCCGGTGGCGTCGGGGCGTTCGCGTCCTTGGCGCTCGATTCCGTCGGGCAGCCCACGATCGCCTATTACGATTCAGGGAACCAAGACCTGAAGGTCGCGTCGTTCACGGGCGTCTGGACAACCTCCACGGTCGACGCCGCCGGGGACGTGGGCATGTACGCCTCCCTGGCGTTCAACCTCACCGACGTCCCGTACATTTCCTACCACGACGCCACGAACCTGGACTTGAAGCTGGCGCGGTGGAACGAGACGGCATCGGCGTGGGACACCGAGACGATCGTCTCGCAGGGCTTCGTCGGGCTCCACACGAGCTTGACGTTCGATTCCGTGGACCGCCCCGTGATTGGTTTCTACACCATGACCGTTGGGCGGACGACCCGCGACATCCTCGTCGCGGGCACGGCAGCGGGTTCCGTGTACGGGATTGAAGTAGGGGTTCCCCGTACCGTCCAGCGGACGACGGGGGATCCGCGGAGCCAGCGCGTCGTGGAGTGGGACTATCGGATCCGTTGGTCCGTAGACTTGGGGTCGGAGGTGCACGTCGCGGGCGCACCCTTGAACACGGTCACGAACGTGCCCCTGTACTCGCCCGCGTTCAACGAGAACGGCACCGCGGTGTTCGTCGGCACCTTAGACGGACGGCTCGTTGCGTTGCGGACGGAGGACGGGCAGCCGTACTGGTCCGACGTCGTGGACGTCGGCGACCCATGGCGGACGGCCCCCGTGGTCCAGAGGGCGGCGGAGGGGCCCTTGGCGGGCCGAGAGATCGTCTACGCCGCCTCGAGCCGCCTCCTCCACGACTTCGACGGCGACGGCGACGAAGAGGTTCAGTCCCTCGTGATTGCTCGGCTCGCGGATACGGGCGAACCGCTCCCGCAGTGGATTGCGACGTTCCAGCTGCGCGACTTCGAAGGCGCCGCGCCTGTGGGGCCGACGCTGACCACCCCGGACGGCGGGGACCTGTCCCAACCGACGGTCGAGGGCGGCACGATCTACGTCGGGTCCACGAGCGGGCAGCTGTACGCGATCCGGCGCGACGCCGTGGGGGGGAGCGCCACCGGTGGCGGCCTCGCCGCCGCGAGCCTGAAGTGGGTGTATCGGGACAACACCACGCTCGGCCTCGATCCGGAGTTTGCGAGCCCGCCCGTCGTGATCAGCGAGCGGGGAATCCTCCTGACCGCCGCGAATCACAACAACGGAACCGCCGCGGACCCCACGGACGACCTCGGCCTCCTGTACTCCTTCAAGATTGATGGCGTCCTCTCCTGGAAGAAGACGTTGCCCGGACGGATCGCGGGGATGCCCTCCTCGTGGGAACCTCCCGCAAGCTTGGGTCCGAACGTGTGGGTCAGCTTCGCGGGCGAGACGGTCACGGGCGTTTCGGCCCTGAGCAGCATTGGGCGATTCCTCGCTCCGTCCGAGCCCTCCTGGGTTCGGCCTTATCCGAGCGGGAACCAGTATTGGCTAGGCCTCGACAGCCAGGGGCGGGACATCTTCAGCCAGGTCATCTGGGGCTCCCGGATTGCCCTCCTCGTCGGCTTCCTGAGCGCGTTCTTCACGGTCCTCATCGGAGTGATGGTCGGCCTGATCGCGGGCTACGTTGGCGGGAAGGTCGAGGCCGTCCTCATGCGGTTCACGGACGTCATCCTCGTCCTGCCCGGCCTGCCGCTCATCATCACCCTCGCCGCCGTCCTCGGGGCGAGCATCTGGAACATCATCCTCGTCATCTCCCTCCTTGGGTGGCCGGGGATCGCCCGGATCATTCGCGCGGAGGTGCTCTCCCTCAAGGAGCGGCCGTTCATCGACTCCGCCCGCGTCTCGGGGGCGAGCACGACGCGGATTGTGTTCCGCCACATCGCCCCGAACGTGATGCCCCTCGCCTTCCTGTACATGACGTTCTCCGTGAGCGGTGCGATCCTCACGGAGGCCGCCCTGAGCTTCATCGGCCTCGGCGACATCAACACGATGTCGTGGGGCATCATGCTCCAGCTCGTGTCCCAATCGAAGGCGCTCACCGCGTGGTGGTGGCTCCTCCCCCCCGGGGTCGCGATCACCCTGATCAGCCTCGCCTTCTTCCTCGTGGGCCGGGCCTTCGACGAGATCGTGAACCCCCGCCTGCGGAAGAGGTGACCGCGTGGAGCCGCTGCTCAGGGTCCAGGACCTGAAGGTGTATTTCCGCATACTTAAGGGGACAGTCCACGCGGTCGTCTAGGTGTCGTTCTACCTCGACCGCGGCCAGACGATGGGCCTCGTGGGGGAGTC
>JACQPO010000204.1 GCA_016207545.1 Methanobacteriota archaeon
ACGGAGGAGACGAAGACCGCGCTCGCGGCCTTGTTCAGGATGCGCGGGCGCGACGCGATCTCGGAGAGCGAGTTCGTGCTCGACGCGTCGATGAAGTTGCGTTGGTTCTCGCCGAAGGATGCGCAGCGGCTGCTCCAAGCCGGCCTCGATCACGGCCTCCTGCGCGCGGAGGCAGGGAACGTGCGAATCACGTTCGACCCCGCCGGCATCGACGTGCCGGTGAACTACCGCCCAGGGCCCGAAGCGTTCGCAATGCCAAAGGTCGTGGACTTGTTCGCGCGCATCCTGGAACGCGTGCGAGCCGCCACGGGCGAAGGCACGCAGCCCATCGTCGCGCGAATCAACGAGGTGCAGGAGAAAATGGGCGTCGAGGCGGAGGTCGCGGCCGCGCACGTCGCGACCTCGCGCGGCGTGGACGTCTCCGACCTGTGGTCCGAACTCGAGGCCGAGGTCCTACGGCGCTCCGGATGACGGGGGCTCCCCCTCGTCCTCCTCCTGTTCCCCCCGGTGCAGCCTGGCGTGGAGCCCGTACCCGGGCTTCATGAGGTACGCCCACGCGAAGAACACGACGATGAGGAAACCGATGCCGCACACCGCCGCGACGGGACTTTCGGCGCCGCCGAGGAGCGCGAGGTACAGGAGGGCGAGGACGCCGAACACGGTCCCGAGGATGATCGCGGCGACCAGGTTGCGATACGCCTGCTCGTTCATTCCTCGTCGTCCCGCTCGAGCAGGTCGCCCAGGGTTACTGCCTCGCGCGTCGTCGCCTTCTTTGCGGACACGACCGGGACCTTCTCCTTCAACGTGATGTCGAGCGCGCGTTCCAGCCTGCGGATCAGGTCCTCGTTCGGGACCATCTGCCCGGACTCGAGCTTCGCGATGATCGTGACGCGCTCGTTGATCTTCATGCCGAGATCCGCCTGCTTCCATCCCCGGACTTCGCGGGCCTTCCGGATCCGCATCGCGTAGTCATCGACGAGGTCCTCCTCGCCCGACTGCGCGTACAGGTCCTTCTCCGTCATGCGACGTTGACGCGCCTGCAGGCGCTCCGCGATTGCGGGCGGTGTCGTGCGTCGCGGACCCACGGGGGCGTTGACTTCCGCGCCGAACCGCGCACAGCTCGGACATGCGGCGAGCACGGTGCCCTCGACGCTGATCGTCTTCGTGCGAGCGACCTCGGCGCCGCACAGTTCGCACAGCACGACGTACGGGAGGGCAGCCGCGATATAAATGGATGGGGAAAAAGGACCGTTCTTCCTCGGCGCGCCGCACCCACGCCCGGGCCGGAACGGGAGTCCGCGAGGACACCCTTCGCTCCGCGATTTCTACACCGAAAGGCTCAATACGATTGCCCCTGTATATAGCGGGCCGCCAGCTCTGGCGTCCGGTGTTCCCGCATGGATGATGAACAGACTCGGGAATTCCACGACAAGATGTCGGAGCGCATCGCCGTTCTCGAGGAACGAAACGACCAGTTGTCGGAGTCGTCCCGGAAGATCGATGGGGAACGCCGATACATCGAAGCGGAACTTCTCCGGTTGCAGAAGGAAGTGAAGCGGCTCAAGGCGGAGCTGGACCGGCTCAAGGCACCGCCCCTGATCATCGGGAACGTGCGCGACCTGCTCGCGGACGGTCGGGTCGTCGTGAAGTCGTCCACGGGCCCGGACTTCATCGTCAACCCGGCGGACTACATCGCGAAGGAGAACCTCGTGCCCGGGGCGCGGGTCGCGCTGAACAAGCAGACGTTGGCGGTGATGGGCGTCCTGCCCCCGAGCTTGGATTCGATCGTGATGGGCGCAGAGGTCATCGACAAGCCCGGCGTCACGTACCAGGAGATTGGCGGGCTGGAGGACCAGATCCGCGACCTCAAGGAGGCGGTGGAGGACCCGCTCCTGAAGCCCGACCTGTTCCGCAAGGTCGGCATCGAGCCGCCGAAGGGCGTCCTCCTCATCGGTCTCCCGGGGACGGGGAAGACGCTGCTCGCGAAGGCGGTCGCGCACCGCACGAACGCGACGTTCATCCGCCTCGTCGGCAGCGAGCTCGTGCAGAAGTACATCGGCGAAGGGGCGCGACTCGTCCGCGAGCTATTCCAACTTGCGCGGGAGAAGGCGCCCGCGATCGTGTTCATCGACGAGCTCGACGCGATCGGCGCGAGGCGGCTCGACGTGGCGACGAGCGGTGACCGCGAGGTGCAGCGCACGCTCATGCAACTCCTCGCGGAGCTCGACGGCTTCAACCCGATCGGGGACGTGAAGATCATCGGGGCGACGAATCGACCGGACATCCTCGACGAGGCGTTGCTCCGGCCGGGCCGGTTCGACCGCATCATTGAGATTCAGATACCGAATTTCGAGGCCCGCCGCCAGATCTTCCGGATCCACACGCGCAAGATGTCCATCGCGCCCGAGGTGGACTTCGACCTCCTCGCCTCGCACACGGATGCGGCCACCGGGGCGGACATCAAGGCGGTTTGCACGGAGGCGGGGATGTTCGCGATTCGCGAGGAGCGCGACGTCGCCACGCCCCACGACTTCGACCGGGCGATTGAGAAAGTCCACGGGCAGAACCTGTC
>JACQPO010000208.1 GCA_016207545.1 Methanobacteriota archaeon
CGGGCCGTCCGCAATCGGCCGCGACTGCATCATCGGGCCAGATACCCACGTCGGCCCCTACACGGCGATTGGGGACGGGAGCGTCCTCCTTGGAGCGGACATCGAGGATTCCATCGTCGTCGGGGAGTGCCGGATCGAGACACCGAGGAAGATTGTTGGCAGCCTCATCGGGCGCCACGCGACGATTCGGTCCGGCGATGCAATCCTGCCTCGGGGACTGCGCCTCGTCGTCGGCGAGAATAGTACCCTCGTCCTCTGAATGTCACGCGAGCGCGTCGAGGGCGAGGAGGACGCCCGCCGCGACGAAGAGCGCGGCGACGATCCGGTCGAGGATCCGGGCGGGGACCAGCTTGGTCAGGCGGTCGCCTACGAGGACCGCGAGGCCCATGAGGAGGGCCAGGGCCAGCGCCGCGCCTGCGAACACCTCCCCCGGCGCTTGGGTCGCGGCGGCCAGGGCGAGGATTGCGAGCTGCGTCTTGTCCCCGAGTTCCCCGAGGGCGACGAGGGCGAACGACGCGAGGAACACGTTTCGTGCCCGGACCTCGGGCGCCGGCGGCTCCGGGCGCGAACGTTTCCAGAACAGGTACAGACCGAGGGCCACGAACGCGGCGGCAACGGAGACCTGAATCGCGGTGAGGGGAACGACACCAAGGAGGGCGGCGCCCGCGACGGCCGCGAGGGCCGCCATGAGGGCCTCCGCCGTCGTGGCCCCGAGCCACACGGGACCCCGCGGGTGGCGGGCCGCAAGGCCAACGACGAGAAGCTGCGTCTTGTCGCCCAGCTCCGCGAGCCCCACAAGGGCGAACGCGGCGGCGAACGCGGCCCAAGAGGCCATGACTCCCGGGAGGCCTACCGGGACAAGAGACTTCCGTCCGAGAAGTTTCAAGTACGGCTCCCGTGTACCGCGGTCGTCCATGCCCTTGCTGCCTCGACCCCCGTGGGCACGCACCCTGGAGCGGTGCCCGAACTGCCTCGACGCGATTCCGGACGAACGGGCGTTCGTCTGCGACCGCTGCGGATACCAGTTCCGCATGCCGCTCGTGTCCCTCGTCGGACTCGGACTCCTCGTGGCGGCGCTGGCCTGCTTCTTCGTCAGCGCGTTCGGCGGCTTCCTGTTCCCGTGGCCGAACCTCCCGTTCGAGATTCCGTTCCTAGAGAACCCAACCCCCGAAGATCTGCAAAGCCTGTACGTGTGGATTGGCGTCGTGCTGTTCTTCGCGGCCCTCGCCGCCGTCGGCGCGGGCGCCTACCTGGCCCGGCGGAGCACGGAGCGGGTCCTCGAGGGCGGCGGCCGGCCCGCGTAGGCCTCAGAAGAAGTCGTCGAGTTTCAGGTTCTGCTTCGACTCGCTCGTGAACAGCGATCGCATCGCCTCCTCCATGAGGGCGATCCGCTGCCGCAGGTAGTTCGACACCTCGTACTCGTCCGTAATCCGCTTCGTGACCTCGAGGTACTTCCGCACGGACTTCTCGTGCACGGTGAGCGTCAGGTTGCCGCCGCACGCCTTGCGGACCCCGCCGGAGCCCGCGAGTTGCCGCGTGCACTTCCCCCGAAGCGGCAGGCGCCGGTAGTCCGCGTTGCACTTCGTGCACCGGAACTTCTGGCTCGAGAACGCCTTCATGTTCCCGATCATGTCCGGCAGCAGGTGGTGGTTCACGATCCGCGTGACGACGTCGTCGGGGTCGACCGCGCGGATCTTCCGCGCGAGCTCGAGTTGGGCCGCGAGCTTCTCCTCCATGTCCCCTTGCGTGTACGTCGACACCGGAGGACCCGCGTTCGGGTCGCCGCCGTCGTGCGTGAACCCGAACCCCTCGTATTGGAGGACGCTACCGACACGCTTTCCGACGAGGTCGAGGAGCGGTTCGACCTCCTTCGGATGCGCGTACCGCTGAGTCGCTTCGTAAAACTCGATCGGGTACGTCGCGGACACGTCGAGGTTGTGCGCTTCCTTGTCGATCTCGTTCGGGTCGATGCGCGTGGTCAGGACGAGCGGTGCGTCCATGAGGCCGCCGCGGCTCTCCGGGAGGAATGAGCGGGAGAAGTTGAGGAGCGCGTCGAGGAGCAGGATGAGGGAGTCCTCATCGCCATCGCAGTTCCGGCGGCGGGCCGCAATGAGGAACGGATGCGCGAAGGCCCCGCGCACGGGCGTGTACCCGATGATTCGCGCGAGGACCCCGCCGCTCGTGTGGGGCGCGAGCGTGACGACCGCGTGGCCGATCAGGTCCTCCGGGGCGCGCGCTTCATAGAACGGCGGCAACCCGTACACCTTCTGCAGCAAGTCGTCGACGAAGCCCGCAACGCGGACGAGGTACTCCCCGCACTCCCGGGAGACAACGAGGTCCTGCGGGCGGAGTTCGACGAGCTGGTCCTCGCGGACGAGTGGTTGTCCGTGCACGTCCTTCTCGTACCCGAGCTCCCGCGCGCGCGCCACGGGAAGGCCGATTTCGGCGGGACGGAAGTGCGTGAGCGGCAGGTTCGTCATGTCGAACCGGATCGTGCCGTCCTTGAACACGTTGACCTCGTGCTTCGCGCGCAGGAGGCCGCGCTCGAGCATCTCGGGCGTGCGGCTCGCGGAGATCACGCCTTGGACGCCCTTCACGTCCGGCACCTTCCCGGAGTTCACGCGCGCGACGGCGGCGTCCCACACCTCCGCGACCGGAATCGTCTGCACGCTCGGTCCGTTCCGCGGGACCGTGTGGCCGCCGCATGTGCACTTCGGGAGGAACCACCGCTTCCCGCACGACGTGCAAATCCGCAGGCCGACCTCGACCGCGATCGTGCCGGAGCGCACGGCCTCCTTCACGAGCCGCTGGGCGCCGCCCTCCTTCCCGAGCGGGAACAACGCATGGGGCGCGGGCTGCATCTTCCGCGGCGCGGCCTTCTCGGGCCGCCCCATGCGCGCGCCGATCCGCGTGGGACCGCGCGCGCGGACGGGGATGCCGGCGAGCTGGGACACGTACGCAAGCGGATCGTCCGTCGCCACGTCGGGCTTGGCGGTGAAGCCATCCTCCGTGGGCGACAACCCGAGACATCGAAGCAACGGCAACGCGTATCGGTCCACGAGGCACTCGCCCGCGGCTTGGCGGTGGGTGACGCAGAGCTCGAGCAACGTGGTCTTCACGCGCGGCTCCGCGGGGATTCGGAGCACGTCCCCGTCGAAGGAGCCCTTCGTTAGGATCGCCTCCCGGAGCGCGCGCAGGTCGTCCACGGAGACGTCGTGCCAGAACAGGTTGTAGTTCGGGTGGAGCGGCACGTGGTGGCGCTCGCTCAGCTCAATCGCCTCCTGGGACGTCGGGTCCCGCCAGTTTGCGGGCAGCTCCCCCGCCGCGCGCCGCAGCTCCTCTCGATACCACTCAATCGCGTACGCGCCCGGCACGAGGACGTGGTTGTTTTCCAGGAACTCCCCAAACGGGACGAGGATTTCGCCGAGGTCGACGATCGTCTGCACGTCCCCTTTCATGCGTCGGGCCTGCTCCGCGTTCGGGACCGCGACGAGGTCCCCGGACCGCAGGAGGACGAGGGGCGGCTCGAGCGCATCGCACGGCGTGACCGCGGCCGCCTTCCCGGGCCGCTCGATCTTGATCTGCGTCCCGACCGCGATGAACTCGTCGAGCAGGTACATCGTGGCGGGGTGGATCGCGAGCGCCGCCAATCCCGTGCTCCGCGTCCGTCCGTACCGGAGGCGGAATCCACCTTTCCGACTCGGGTGGCACAGGACGGGTCGGCCCGCGACGAGTTGTTGGATGAACTTGTCGCTCGGGTCGATCGCCTCCGTTTCCTCCTTCCCCTCCGTGGGCGCCTTCTCCTTGAGGTACGCGTCGAGGAACTCCCACCCGTCGATCTTCAGACGCTTCACGTGTTTCTGCAGCTTCGCGGCCTTCATGCACAGGCCGTCCGCGACGACAAGGCACGCGCCGCCGCGCACGCGGTTCGTCTCAATCCGCGGGAGGTCGCGGTAGCCGGAAATCTCCTCGTCCTCCGTACCTTCCCCGTTCACCGCCACGGGGCAGTTCGCGACGACGAGCTCGACCTCTTCGTCCGTCGGCACGTACTGCAGGTGTTGAACGCGCCGATACAGCCCGATTTCCTCCTTGTACCGCTCGATCTCCTCGCGCGTCGGCTGGTACCTCCCGACGCCGAGTTCGCGACGGACGATGTCTGCGATGAGCACGCTCAACGCTTGACCGGTGCCGCCCGCGGAGCGTATGGGGCCGGCGAACGACAGGTCGACGTACGTCGTCCCGTCCCGATTTCCCTTGACCCTCACGCCCGCCAATCCTTCGAGCGGCGCGACGAGGATACCTTCCGTGAGGATTGCGAGGCCCACGCGCACCGCGCGTTCAATCGCCTTCTCCTTCGTTCGCGCCGGGCGGCGGGAAAGTTCCTTCGCAACGAGGATCGACACCTCCTCGCGGTCGTGGGCCCTGCTCAACTCGCGAATCCGCGCGGTCACACCCGCGACGTCGTAGTCCTTCAGGAGCCGCTCCACGCGCGACGCGAGGTCCTCCGTCGGCGGGATTTCCACGTCGAGTTCCGGGTCGAATCCCTGGGCGCGCGCCGCGCGCGCGACCTGGTAGCATGCGTCCGCGGCAGCCTGGAGGCGGGCGAAGTATGAGTTGACCTGCTCGCTGCTCGCGACCCCCATCGCCATCCCTTCTCCACGCGTTGAGAAGCGGGACGGGATGCGGGACGAGTGTTAAAATCATTTGCACCATCGACAGGCGCAGTGGCCGCGACGGTGTGGCGACCGTGCATGACCATCCCAAACGCTGGACTTCGCTCGCGAAGCGTCATGATGGGCGTCTTGCGCGGGAGGCCAGGGCCCGTCGGAAAGCTGGCGCCCCATATGCAGAGTTCACGAACCCGAATCCGGGTCTAGACGCGGCCTTGCGCGCGAGGTCACCGCGAGCCTTGGAGGAAACGTTTACATGCAACGGTCCGTGTCGTCACGCCGATGGCAATCGTCGACGTCGCGACGGCGGAGGAGTTTCGGCGCCACGTCCTCGAGGCGAAGGAACCGACCGTCGTCATGTTCTGGGCCGCGTGGTGCCCCTTCTGCCGCGCGTTCAAGCCGACGTTCGACCGATACGCGGACAAGTACGGGGCTCGATTCGCCCGCGTGAGCTTGGACGAGTACGACAACCCGCTGTGGGACTCATACGCCGTGAACGTCGTTCCCTCCCTCGCATACTTCCAGGACGGTGCGCTCACGGCGCGCAAGGACGGCCGGCTCGGACGCGGGCTGACAGAGGCGGAACTCGACGCGTTCCTGCGCCAGGTGTTGCCCGCGGCGCGCGCGACGTGAACTTCTCCTATGGATAGCCACCCGCCAACGTTTTTATAGAAACACCCGAAATGGTCGCGCGTGCGGAAGATTCGCACCGGGATTTTCGGGCTTAATCCCCTCCTCGACGGGGGGTTCAACGAGCACTCTACGACCGTCGTGATCGGGGCGTCCGGCGCCGGGAAGACGACGTTCGCGACCCAGTTCCTCCGCCGGGCCCTCGTCGAGGGGCAGGAGGGCATCTTCGTTTCCCTCGACGAGAACAAGGAGCAGATCATCCGGGAGGCGGTCGAGATGGGGTGGTCCGACATCCTCGACTACCTCGACGACGAGCTGCTCGTGTTCATCGACGCGTCCGGGCGGGAGTTCTCGAGCTTCATCCGGAAGGAGCTGCCCGCGTTCGTGGACGACTGGCGGGGCGCGAACGCGCGGATTGCGATCGACCCGCTCACGCCCGTGATGTGGACGACGAAGGACCCCTACGATCAGCGGGACCTCATCGGGTTCATGCTCAAGGAGACGCGGAAGGTCGGCACGGTCCTGGCGACCCTCGAGGAGCACGGGCCGGGAGACCTCACGGGGGCCGAGACGATCATTCCGATGTACCTCGCGGATTCCGTGATCCACCTGCGGTACCGCCCGCTCGAGGGGCCGAACTCTCGCCGGCTGAAGATCGTGAAGGCTCGGAGCACGCGCCACAGCGAGCTGTCCCATCCGTACCACATCGTGAAGGGGTTGGGGCTCATCGTGGAGCAAGGGGAGTTCCGCCCGCGCGGCGGCGCTCGGATCCCCAGCCAGCTCAAGGTGCTCCTGGAACAAAAGAAGACGTTGCCGCCCGCCGTGCGGGAACGCGTGGGGAAGGCGCTCGAACTGCTGACGGACGACGATTTCCGAGGGTTGAAGCCGGAAGAGGTGTTCTCCTACATCATCGGGGAGTACGAGGAGGGGTGAGGTGGCGCGCGGCATCGGACGCGCGATGGAGAAGGCCCTCGCGCGCAAGGGGGAGGAGCCCGTTCCGGAAACGCGGGAGTCCCTCCTCATGCACCCGCAGCGCCGGGAGCTGTTCCGTCTCCTGTGCCTCCGCCCGTGCGCGACCGTGGGCGAGCTCGCCCGGGAGGCGAAGCTGTCCGCAAACGCGGTCCGGTGGCACCTCGAACGGCTCGCCGCGGCGAACCTGATCGTCCGGGACGGGTCGTCGTACTATCCCAAGGGGTTCATCGAGCCGACGGACCGTCCCCTGTTCCGCACCCTTGCGGAGCCGACCGCGCGGGGCGTGTTCCGCGCGGTCCTCGAGGCACCGGGATCCACGCAGAAGGAACTCGTCGAGGTCCTCGGGGTGAGCCGCCAGTCCGTGTTCAAGGTCGCGAGCCTCCTCGAGGAACGGGAGCTCGTGTCCTCGATCGAGGACGGGCGATTCCGGCGGTACTACCCGACGGGCCTCTTGTTCACGCGGCGGGAGGACAACCGGCCCAAGGCGCGGGCGTTTGCGGACTCGCTCCTCAAGCGGCTCCACGCCGGCGGGTTGGCCCCCCACGTGCTCCGCCACACGGACCGGCAGTTCCTCGTCCGCATCGCGTGGGGCCGCGCCGCGGAGCTGCTCGACCTTCCGATGGACCCGTTCACGACTGCCCTCCAGTGACACAGAATTCTGTGCGACACGCGTTGTCATTCTACCCAATGGTGCCGATACCCACGCGGTAGGCCCTTTATATACCGGATCCGACGCGCACCGTGCGATGGACGAGGAATACCTCTCCTGGTTGGGACTCATCCCGGGCGTCGCCCGACGTCGGGCGATGGCCCTGGCGGAGCGGTTCCCGTCCGTCGAGGCCCTGCGCGCGGCGAGCGTGGAGGACATCGCGTCCGTCGAGGGGATCGGCCCCGTGCTCGCCCGGAGGATCAAGGACTTCGCGGGGGCATCTCGGGAGGAGGCGGACTTCTCGCGATCGAACGAGGCCTTCCTCTACCTGTGCCCCGCGTGCGGCGCGCTCATCGCGAAGCACGCAACCGTGTGTCCAATCTGCCGAGCGGAACTCGAGGGCGGGGAAATGCCGGAACCGGCACCCGCCCCCGAGGCCGAGGTCCTCCAAGCGCTGCGACAAGCGCTGAACTTGTGTCCGTCGTGCGGCGCGTTCGTCGGGGAAGGCGCGGCACCGTGTCCCCTCTGCGGCGCCACCCTGGAGGGGGAGGACGCCGCGGTGCCCGCCGTCGCGGAGGAGGCCGCGCCCTTGCCGCCGGAGGCGATCTCGAGCGAGCCCTCCCTGTACCTCTGCACGATGTGTGGCGCGTTCCTGCTCCCGCAGGACCGGAAGTGCCCCGC
>JACQPO010000002.1 GCA_016207545.1 Methanobacteriota archaeon
CCGCGGGACGACGGACCTCGGCCCGCTGTCCGTCGACCAATGGCTCAACGTGCTCGGGACTGGCGGTGTCCTCATCGGGGCAGGGCTGACCGCGATCGAGATTTTCGTCATCCAAGCGGTATGCATCTTGTGCCTGTTCGGCTTCGCCATTGGAATCGCGATCCTGGGGCTGGCGGTGCTCGGGGCAAGGTGTCAATCCGCAAGCAAGTCCGAATAGGAGGACGCCACGAGGTCCTCGTCCGGGATGTCGAACGCTCTCCGCAGTCCCGCCAGCTTCGCCCGGCCCGCGGCGATCGCGTCCGCCTCGTCCTCCACCGCCAGCTCGAACTCCAAGAAGCGCCCAAGGCCGTCCACCTTGTCGAGGTGCACCTGCACCCCCTCGTGGCGGTAGATTTCGCGGCGCTTCCGGACGACGACCTGGATGCCGAGAACGCGCGTGAGCATCTCCTTCAAGGCGGCGGAGTCTCCGACCTCATGCAGGAGGACTTCGCTCTCCTTGACGTCCGTCGCGTCCGGGCGCTCGTAGTACACGAGCTGCGCGCCTCGGCGCCCCTCGACCTCGCGCAGCTTGAGCCTCCGCTCCCCCAAGGCGAAGTACGTGTCGGTCTGGCGGAACGTGCCCACGTGCTCGCTCCCCGTCAGGATCGCGCGCGCCCGCTCTGAACGCTCGTATCGCGCCTTCAGCTCCACGAGCCGCTTTCGGTCCGCCACACGGCCCGCATCGTCGGCGCGGGGAAGAATCTTCACACGAACTCCTTCTGCGCCTCGACGACTTCCGCGCCCGTCCGCGCCGCGCGGTACGCCTCGAGCGGCTCCCGGTTCAGGAGGAGGAACTGCCCCCCCCAGGCGAACTTCCCGAGCAGGCGTCGCGCGTGATCCGCACGGTCGAAGATGTACAGGGCGGCCGCAAGCGCCTCCACGCTCGACAGGATGAGTGGCTTCCCGTAGTTCACGGGATTCGCCGCCAGCAGGTATGGGAGCGCTCTCGCCCGCCGATCCGGAAGACTTGGGAACACGCCCCGTTTCCAGCTGACGTCGATCACGCCGAGGCCGTGCGTCTCCGCGTTCCCGCGATCCGCCCGGGAGAGCGCGACGCCCGCCTCCGGATGCAGCACGACGGCCCCGCGCGGCACTTGGTGCGCCCGCGGGTATAGGGCAATCAGCCGGAAGCGTGCGAGCTTTTTCGACGTGCACCGCTTCGGGTCGCACTGCTCTAGGTGGAAGGCGAAGAGTGGGATGTCCACGGCGAGGGCATGCATCCAGGCCCCATGGACATTCGCCCGCCGACGACGGTTCGACGTTTGCTCCAAAGGGATTAATACGGTGACGGGCGTTTGAGCCATCTCCCCGGGGGAGGTTCCGCCGGGGTTGGCGGGAGGGCGGGTATCTTGGAACGCGGGAAGCTGGTCCGGATTCTCATCGTCGTTGTAGCTGGACTCGTGCTCGTCGGTGCGATCCCGCCCTACCCCGTTGGCGCCGCGGGGGATTCTCCTGAGCGGCTGACGGTTGCCTCGGCGGCGAGCCTGGTGGGTCTCCCGCTCTCCACCGATTTCCGTTCCGAGGCGGCGGCCGAGACGGCGGGTGCCTCCCCTCACGCCTTGCTGTCTTCGGTCTCGGAGCGGCCCGCGAGGGCGTCGCCCGATCTGACCCCGCTCGATCCGCCGTTCATTGGCAACCTGCGGGTGACGACGGACTCGCTGCCCCAGGATCGCCCCTCCATGGCCCGGGACAGCCAAGGGCGAATCTACGTTGCGTTCGAGCATCAGTCCCTGACAAGCACGGACGTGTACCTCGCGTGGTCCGATGACTTCGGTCGAACGTGGTCCGCCCCTCGCGCGGTCGCGGCCTCCGCGTCGAACGAGGGGAGCCCGAGCCTCGTGGTGACGGACGGGGACGTCCTCACGGTGTTCATCCAGCAGGATATCGCCGCGGACGGATTCATGTATGTGCAGTCCACGGACCGAGGCGCTACCTGGCGGCCGTTCCTCCTCTCGACCACGGGTGCCCCCCTTAGCGACTACCGGCATCCGTCGTTCGTGGGGAGCGGCAGCGCGGTGTACGGGTTGCATCAAGTTTGGTGCACGGCCTCCCCGGATTGCTTGCCTGGCGCTTGGACGTTCGTCCTGTGGTGGGACCTCGACATCACTACGCCTGGGGGCTGGACGGGTCTCTACTTCCTTGCGAGGCCCGACTTGGAATTCTTCCACCCGGTCGCTGGGTTCAACGAGATGACAGGCCAGGTCGTGGGGGCAGCCGAATATGAAATTGTCGACAACGTGGCTTGGGACTTCTTCTGGTTCCGGTTCGACCTCGCGACCCCCGCCCTCATCATCGACGGGATCATGTGCGGGGACTTCTGTCCCTCCACGGAATTCGTGTGGCCCGCGGTCGCCGTGGACGGCAACTCGATCCTGACCGCCGCTCACTTCATCAACGCGACGGCGACCCCGCCGATCACGACGCGCACGATTTTCGCCGCGGCCTCCGTGGATGGCGGCACGAATTTCCTCCTCGTGAACGAAGCCGGGGGCGGCCTCCTCGACCCCGACTCCGTCGACCAGCAGTTCGTCTCCGTGGAGGTCCGAGGAAGCCTGATGTCGTTCGCGTTCCTCAAAGGAAGCGCGGTCACGTTCGTGAACTCCACGGACGCGGGCATCAGCGTGGGCACGTCTGTGTCCGTGGCGGACAATGCGCCGGGTACGGCCGCGCTCGTCAGCCGCGCGGTGGACATCGAGGATATCGGAGGCGAGGTGTTGGCGGCGTGGCACGACACCCGCGATGGCGACGACAACATCTACTTCGCGGGTCAGAAGTACCGCGTCTCGGTGGACACGAATCCCGTCGGACTCCTCGTTCGGTTCGACGGCGGACCGTTGCAGACCACGCCCGTGACCGTGGGATTCTTGGCAGGATCGAGCCACTCGATCGAGGCGCAGGCGACCCAGCCCGGCGCGCCGGGCGTCCGCTACGTGTTCGCGAACTGGTCCGACGCGACGACGACGAATCCCCGGACCGTGCTCGCTTCCGGGGACGGAAGTTTTCTGGCGAACTTCCGAACTCAATTCAACACAACCGTCGCGACCGTCCCGACGGGTCGCGAGGTGACCGTCGACGGCGGCATGCAGGCCGGGCCTTTCCAATTCTGGTGCGACGCAGGGGCCTCCCATACGGTCGAGGCACCGAGCCCCCAGTCGTTGACGGCCACGAGCCGCTATCGGTTCACCGGTTGGAGCGACGGGGGAGCGCAGAGCCATGCGATCGCGTGCAACGCCCCCGCGACGATCACCGCTTCGTTTGTCCTTGAATATCGACTGACCCTCACGAACGACGATCCTGCGGGGTCGGGGACGAGCGCGGTCTCCCAGCCGAACCCGGACGGGTGGTACGCGGATGGCACGCCCGTGACCCTCGTCGCGTCAGAGTCCGTCACGACCTCGGCCGGGGACGAGCGCTTCGTGTTCCTCCGATGGGGCACCGGGTCGACGGACCGCATCCAGATGGTCACGATGACGGAAGCCCGAACGCTCAGCGTGGAATGGACGCGACAAGTTCGCATTCGGGTTGAGACGAACCCGCCCCTCGCGGACGTCCAGCCGACGATCGACGGGGTTCCCGTCCCCGTGGCGGGCGTGTTCCTCGACGAGGGCGTACCCGTGGCCGTTCGCGTGCCCTCGGAGGTTGTGAGCGGCGGCAAGACGTACCGGTTCGAGGGATGGGCGGGAATCCCGGGCGGGGCAGCGCTGACGTACTCGCCCTCGAACCCCGAGGTCCTCGTCGCCCGCTACCGCGAGGTCAGCGCGTTCGAATCCCCCGCGGTCATCGGCGGCCTCATCGCCCTCATCGTCGCCGCGCTCTTGGTCGCCTTCTTCCTGTGGCGGCGCCGACGGGGGCCGATCGCCGCGCCGCCCGCAACCGCAGGAGTTGCTCCTGCGGCTCCGCCTCCGCCGCCGGAGATGGCCACGATGGACTGCCCCTCCTGCGGGATGACGATCGAGGCGAAGCCGGGGCCGTGCCCCGTCTGCGGCGCGCAGGTTACGCCGCCGGAGGACGAGAGGGTCCGGAAGCTCGAGGAGGCATACCGCTCGGGTCGCATCAGCGAAGCCGTGTACCGCGCGAACCTGGAGAAGCTGCGGAAGAAGTGAGCGGCAAAGGGTTAATGCGCACGCGTTCCCTCTTCCCCGCGCGGCCGTGATGACCCGACCGACGCTGACGCGTGATGTGTGATGGGCGATCTGAGCCGCCCCGCAACTTCCATATAGTCCGAATCCGATGGCGCCGCGGGATGCACTCATGGTGAGCGGGTTCGAAGTCTTAGGCCACAGTCGCGCGCTGCAACTGCACTGGGCCCGTCGGTTCGCGGCCTACGTGATCGACCTTGTGACGGTCTTGATGCCCACGTGGACGATCTTGACCCTCCTCGGCGTGCGGGACAACGTGTTCCTGGCCGTCGCCTCGGGCGTCGTGTTCGTCCTCTACGGCGCTACCTCGGAGGCGCTCCACGGGCAGACCCTCGGGAAGTACGTGTTCGGCCTCGAGGTGCGCGCGGTCAACGGACCGATGACCCTCCGCAAGGCGGCCGCGCGGAACGCGCCGAAGTTCTTCTGGTACATCTTCCCGCTCCTCGACCTCATCCTCGGCTTGCTGGGCCAGGGCGATCCCCGCCAGCGGTTTTCGGACCGCGCGATCGGGACGACGGTCGTGTGGCGGGATGCCCTGCCGTTCGCGAAGGGGCGCGGCGAACCCCGCGTCACGTGAGCCGCACCGTTATATACAAACGGGCGGATGGCGTACGGGATGATCTTCCTCTGCCAGCTGCGGATTCTCCCGGGACAGCTCGACGAGGCCACGCGGACGTTCCGCCATCCGAAGCTCCCGAACAACGTGATGGTCCACGAGTTCCTCGGACTCCTCGGGAAGCCGGACGCGATCGTCATCTTCGAGGCCCCGGATGCCGCGACCGCTGCAGAATTCGTCGTCCAGTTCGGCCGCGTCGCGGAGTCCACGACGTCCCTCGCCCTTCCGATCGAGGACATCAAGTGGACCCAGTGAGGCGCATGGGACCACGTTCGGCGCGCCGCGGACGGGCTCAGGTTGTCCACTGATGTTGGGACGCGATGCCGCCCGTCTCCTTCCACAACAGGAGGATTTTGTAGGTCGTGCCGGGGACCGTCTCGACGGTGAACATGTCCCCGATCGTCAGCCGGCCGTCCATGTCCTCGAACGTCACGTTGCCCGTGGTGCCGCCCGACAGGGGCGTCATCGCGCTCGCGTCATCCTGCGAGCTGTTGATGAGGAGCCGCAAGTCGAACTTCGCGATAGGGTAAGTCTTCGGTTCCGTGCCGGACACTTCGAGGATCGTTACGCCCGGTTCCCCTGTCGGTTTCTCGGTCAGCACGATGGGCGGCGGGGGCGACGAGATGACTTGGATGAAGCCCGTGGCCATGATGTAGACCACCGCGGCGATGACGACCGTGATCGCCACAAGGAGGATCGTCGCGACGACGGACGAAACGCCATGCTGCCTTCGTAGCGACCGCTTTACCCGGGGAGGGGGGAAAGAAAGCATAAAGGGGGGAAAGGGGGGAAGGTTGGTTCCCCGATTTACGGAACGGTGCGCTCCGTGATGCGGCCGCCGCTCGCCTTCCAGAGCAGGATGATGTTGTACGAGTTCGGGTTGGCGACGCCCCGCACGGTGAAGAAGTCGCCGCCCGTCAGCTTCCCGTCCCCGTTCAAATCATCGTACAGCAACGTGACGCCACCGCTCGTCCCGACACTGCCGTCCGCAAGGGCGGCCGAGAACAGGGTCGTTGGCGATCCCGTCGTGTTCTGGAGCACAACTTGGAAGCTCGTCAGGGTGACCGATCGGTCTACGCCTCCGATATCCACGGTGTACTCCCCTGCTATCTGCGTGGCCTCTGCGGGTCCTAACCCCACGGTGGGCGGCTGGGTGCCGCCTCCGCCGATCAGGCCCGTGACCATGACATACAGCACGGCTGCCAGCACCACAGTGATCGCCACCATCAGGATGGTAGCAATCACCGGAGACACTGCTTTCTCATCCTTGCGGATGATCCAGCTTTTCTTCATGGTTGGGTCCTCCGGTGGGTTTTCCCCACCTTGCCGCCCACTTAAGGGGCTGCTGGATAAACGTTTCGGACAAAATATCATTCGCGAGGATTAGGGCGTGGAATCATTCGATTTCGAGCCCGCCTTTGGTCAGGGTCAGCGGGTAGATTCCGGTCTTCTCGGGATGGTTCCGGACTTTGCGAATAACCAGGTACCGCTTGAACGAGGCCCCCTCTCTGACG